>JBARVK010000597.1:0-12445 GCA_049646225.1 Nodosilinea sp. | reverse complement strand
TGGGGCGGAGCAACGCCAGGGCCAAATTGTCAGGTTTTGATGACATTTATCAGGGGCGAAGGTTTTAGGCCCCCAGCCGCAATCGCCCGCCGGTCAGTCCGCCAATTTTGTCCAGGGACGGGCTTTGACAATGGCCAAAATGCGATCGGCGGCGTGGCCATCCCCAAAGGGGTTTACGGCTCGGGCCATGGCCCCGTAGGCGGCATCGTCAGTCAGCAGGTCCAGGGCATGGCGGCTAATTGCCTCAGCGCTCGTCCCAATCAGCCGAGCGGTGCCCGCCTCTACCGCTTCTGGGCGCTCGGTTGTATCGCGCAGCACCAGCACGGGCTTACCCAGGCCAGGGGCCTCCTCCTGCAAGCCGCCCGAGTCAGTGAGCAGCAGGTAGCAGCGGCTCATGGCACCGACTAAACGGCGATAGTCGAGGGGTTCGGTTAAAAACACGCGGGGATGATCACCCAGTAGTTGGGTCAGCGGGTCACGTACGACTGGGTTGCGGTGCAGGGGCAGCAGCAGGGCGGTGTCGGGCTGCTCGTTGAGTACAGAGAGAAACCCAGCCGCAATGTCGTTGAGGGGTTCACCCCAGTTTTCGCGGCGGTGAACCGTGGCCAGTAGAACTCGGTACTTGTCCCAGTCGAGGCCGTCGATGGGGCAATCGGGGTTCTGGTCGGCTACCGTTAGCAGCGCATCGATGACGGTATTGCCCGTGTGGTGAATGTCCCCTACCACACCCGCTGCTTTGAGATGCCCCACGGCGGTAGTGGTGGGGGCAAAGTGCAGCGTCGTCAGCTGGGAGATCAACCGTCGATTGGCCTCTTCGGGGTAGGGGCTGTAGATGTTGTCGGTGCGCAGACCCGCCTCAACATGGCCCACCGGAATTTTTTGGTAAAAAGCGGCTAGGGCGGCGGCAAAGGCGGTAGTCGTGTCGCCCTGCACGATGACTAAATCGGAGCGCTGGGCCTGAAAATGGGTCTCTAACCCCTGCAGGCTGCGGCAGGTGATGTCAGTCAGGGTTTGCTGCGGCTGCATAATGGCCAGGTCGGCATCGGCCTTGAGGTCAAACAGGGCCATCACCTGATCAACCATTTCGCGATGCTGGCCCGTGAGCACGACCTGAGTTTGAATCGTCGGGTCGTGCTGAAACGCGCGAATGACTGGGGCTAGCTTGATGGCCTCGGGCCGAGTGCCCAGGGTAATGCACACGCGCAAGGGAGAATCAGACATGGGGCCGCCGCCAGAAAGACTACAACAACCTTGGAACAGAGTCACCAGAGGGGCGATGCCCAAAGCGTTCTCTATAATGGCATGGCCTCTGGCCCCTGACTACGCTGTGCCGTCTGACTGTTTTGCTGGTGGGTTTGGCCAGAGCACTCGGCTGAACCGTTCTAGCCAGACGGTTGGTCGAAGCGCAGAAACTCGCCCATCCCAAGACCACCCTCTGCGACAATAGGCACTAGCGCCTATCATCGAGCGGTTATTGCCCCATGGCTCACACCATTACCCTGCATGAGTCCCATTTTCAAACCCTAGATCTGGCCCCGGCCCGAGAGGTGATCGAGCCGCTGCTGGCCGCAGGCAAACTGCCCCACGGGGAGGTGGGTCTACGTTTTGAGATCGACATCAGCCGTGACCCCACCGACCCCAGGGAGTTGTCAGAGCTGCCGGAAGTGCGGCTGTGGTTTATTCGCCTCGATATCTGGTACCCCTGGCTACCCCTGGTGCTGGATTGGGAGGCAGGCGAACTGGGTCGCTACGCGGCTATGCTGGTGCCCCACCAGTTCAGCCCGACCGAGGGCATTCGCTACAACCCTGAGGCGCTGGAGATTTTTATGATGGCGAAAATTTTTGCGATCGCCCGCTGGCTGCGCTCCCAAAACATCACCAGCTATACCCGGCTCAAGTTCATGACTCAAATGCTGGGCTACGAAATCGACGACGGGCTGTTTGAGCTGCTGGTATAGGGAACAGCTTGGATCAGGTGTCATACCGAATCCGAGTCACATAACCCCGATTCCCAGAAGGCCGAACCGTAGAGGCAAACGGTTGTTTGCCCTGTTGAATCGGGGTTAGCTTACGGCGGTTTGCCCAGGGGGATCGGGGGTAGCCGAGCGGGATTTGGTGTCAGGTACCGGGCCAAGCCGTGAACCTAACAGTTGACACCCTAGATCTACACCATGATTTCGGTCGGGGCCGATCGCTTGGTTTCGTAGTAGCGGCAGGCAAAGTAACCGACGCTGTAGATCAGCGACGCATCGGTAGCAATGCCCAGCACCGCCCCGAGGCCCGGAATCACTTCAGCAATGCTCAAGCCCGATTTGACCATGCCGGAGGTGGTCGACGACAGCAGCCAAATGGCCAGCACTTCGCCTCGGCGATCGTGATCGGTGGGCGAATAGCCGTAGATGGTGGCGATGCGGTAGATCATGCTGGCCTGGAGGGCGGTGACTGCGCCAATATCAACCAGAGTGAGGGCAAAGGCGACCGGCGGAATAAAGTTGGTGGCCAAACCCACGCCAGCCGCCTTGAGGGCGGTTTCGGCCATCACTCGCTGGGCCAGGGCGCGCTTGTCTTCTAAGGGATACTGGGCGCGCAGCTCATCGACCTGCGATCGCACCTCTTCCACATTCACCTGTCCCAGGGCCGCCAGCAGCACCCGCAACCCCGGCAGAGCCGTAGCGTACTGAATAAACGGCAGGTTGGCGATCGGGCCGACCACGCTGCCCACCGTTGCGGTAACCGGCTCTAGAAAAGGCTGTAGTCTCGACACCAGAGCGTTGCCGGTGCTAGCGCTGGCATTGTCCAATACCTTGACAATGGCCTGCATGACTTGGGTGACCGCCTGAAAGGTTTCGCGGGTCTGGTCATGGGTTTCGGGCGGGCGGGGTGTGGTTGTAGTCACAGGCTAGCCTCTGAATTGAATGGAAATATATAACTCTAATAACCCATGCTCGGAGTTACGGCATCCATCCCTGGCTAGGTCAGGCGGTGATCAACAGTTCGCTAATTTTGCCCCGCCGCCCAGCGCGGGAGTTAATCGCCCGCGCCGCCAAAATGGGGTGGATGGCAAACCCCCGATACAACTCGCGAATAAACTCGCAGTCGGAGTTAGACAGCATCACCCGCTGTCCCTGGATCGCCAGGGTGCGAAAGACCGCCGCCAGGCGTTCTTGGTCGGCCACGGTAAAGCCGTAGCGGCTGTAGCCCGTAAAGCTGCTGGTAGCGCTAATCGGGTGATAAGGCGGATCAAAATAGACAAAATCGCCGGGTGTTAGCGATCGCAGCCGCAGCGTCTCAAACGAAAAGGTTTGAATCTCGGCTATTTGCAGTGCCGCCGAGGCCGCTCGCAGCAAGGATGGATCGCAGATCGCCGGTTTTTTGTACTTGCCCGCCGGGACATTGAAGTGGCCCCGAGAATTTTCGCGGTAGAGGCCGTTGTAGCAGGTTTTGTTCAGGTAGATCAGCCGAGCGGCGCGCTCGACGGGCGATCGCAAGCTGTGGCGCTGGCGCACCTCATAGTAATAGTCGGGGCTGTGGCGACGCTGGTGATCCCACAGGTGGCGAATTAGGGTTTCCACCTGGTCGCGCACGCAGCAGTAAACATTCACCAGTTCGGGGTTGATATCCCCCAGCACCGCCTGCTTAGCCCGCCCCGCCAGGTGAAAGAACACCGCCCCCCCGCCCAAAAACGGCTCGTAGTAGGTATCAATGCTGGCGGGCAAAAAGGGTTCGTACTGGCTGAGCAAGCGCCCCTTGCCCCCGGCCCACTTGAGAAAAGGACGCGGATAAAGAGAGGTAGAAACCGAGAGTGCCGCTGTCACAAATCTGCCCCAGAAACATTCAAGATCAAATGTACTCTTTAAATAATGCCCCAACTATAGCAAAGCTCAGCTCAGCCGCAACGCCTAATTGCCTAAGGGTAATGGTCAGGCGCTTCACTCTGGCGTTTTATCGTGGGTTAGGATGTAAGACTAAGGAAACCTCAAGTCGGTGCTCTAGGGCCTCACGCGCCCTGGCCCAAACCCTAGTCTCTAAACCCCGACCTGCCGCTATGAAAGATTTTTTTGACAATATTTCCCGATATCCCCGCTACTTTATTTCCTTCACCCTGGGCGTGTTTTTCAATGCGGCTCAGCCTCTGGTGCCGCTGCTGCAGCGCCCCCCAACGGCGATCGCCCTGATTGGTGCTGTGGTGGCTGGGTTTCTATTTCTCACCTTTACCCTGCGGGCTATGTTGGGCCTGGGTTGATGCCATTACGTTCAGGAGTACAGACCGATGGCCAATAATCGTCGTGTTGAGAGGGTGGCTTCGCTCATTAAGCGAGAGATCAGCCAGATGGTGATGCTAGACATCAAAGACGACCGAGTGGGGGCGGGCATGGTTAGCGTCACCGATGTCGATGTGTCGGGCGACTTGCAGCACGCCAAGGTGTTTGTCAGCATCTACGGCACCGACGAGGCCAAAGCCGAAACCATGGAGGGGCTGCAAGCGGCCACCAGCTTTGTGCGCAGAGAGCTAGGCCAGCGGCTACAGCTACGGCGCACCCCCGAAATTATCTTTAAAGAAGACCTGGGCGTAGAGCGTGGCACTCGGGTGCTGTCGCTGATCAACCAGCTCAGCCAGGAGCGGGCCGAGAAAGAGCCCCTAGACGACCCTGCGGCCAATCCAGACCACAGCGATCCAGCGATTACCCCGAGTCCGGTCGAGGAGGAGGAGTGAGCCAGGGGATGGCCACCGCCAGGCTGCCCGCCCCCGAAAGCCTCTCGCTAGCGGAACAGGTGGCCCAAATGGTGGTGGTGCGAGCCTCAGGTCACCTGTTTGACCACGAGATTCGCTACCCCATGTGGGAAGCTGACCAAGCCACCCTCACCCGCTACGTAGCAGAACTGGGGGTAGGCGGCGTCATTTTGCTGGGAGGCAGCGCCGCCGAGGTGGGCCTTAAAACCCAGACACTCCAGAACCAGGCGCGAGTGCCGCTGCTGATCGCTGCCGATGTAGAAGAGGGGGTGGGCCAGCGGTTCAGCGGGGCGACCTGGTTTCCGCCGCCGATGGCGCTGTCGGCAGTGGCAAACCGCGATCTCGATACGGCCCTGGCCTACGCCGAAGCGTTTGGGGCGGCCACCGCCGCCGAAGCGCTGGCAATTGGCCTCAACTGGGTACTGGCCCCTACGGTTGACATCAACAACAACCCCGCGAATCCAGTCATTAATGTGCGAGCCTTTGGGGATACCCTGGAGCGGGTCTGTGCCCTCACCCAGGCCTTTTTGCGCGGGGTACACACCCAGCCAGTGCTGAGCACGGCCAAGCATTTTCCGGGCCACGGTGATACGGCAGTCGATTCGCACCTGGAGCTGCCGGTGCTGCCCCACGATCGCGATCGCCTCCACGCTTTAGAACTGGTGCCGTTTAAGCGGGCGATCGCCACCGGGGTAGACGCGATCATGACGGCCCACCTGCGCATTCCCGCCCTCGATGCCCAATACCCGGCCACCCTCTCAGCCCCCATTCTCACTGGGCTGCTGCGCCAGCAGCTAGGTTTTGACGGGCTGATCGTCACCGATGCTTTAGTCATGGGGGCCATTACCGAGGCCTACGGCCCCTACGAGGCGGCGGTGCTGGCGGTCGAAGCCGGGGCCGATGTGCTGCTGATGCCGGGTGACCCCGAGGGGGCGATCGCCGCCGTCGCTGAAGCCGTCAACCGAGGCCGCCTCACCCCGGAGCGAATTTTGGCCAGCGTAGAACGCCTGTGGCGAGCCAAACAAAAGGCAGCCCCCGCCCTGCTGTCCGATGGCGCTGGCCACGCCTGGGAGCACCTGCCGCCGCCGCCCATTCAGCTCGATGGCCTGGCCCAGCCCACCACCCGTCGCCTCGCCGCTGACATTCTCACCGCCTCAATGACGGTACAGGGGCAGGTATCTGCCTGCACGGCGACCGCCCCCGGCGACAATCTAGTGCTGGTAGACGACGTGGTGAGCTGTCGTTTGGACCGCACAGCAGCAGCGATCGCCTGGCCCCAGAGCCACCACTACCAGCTCAAGCTGATTGACACCCAGGGGTGCATTCAGTGGCCCCAGGGCGATCGCCTGCGGCCCAGTCTGGTACAGCTCTTTGTGCGCGGCAACCCGTTCCGGGGGACAGCGGCCCTGATGCAGCTAGCGACTACCTGGCTCGATGCCCTACGCGAGGACGAACGGTTGCAGGGCGTGATTGTCTACGGCAGCCCCTATGCTCTAGAGCAGCTACGACCCCACCTGGGGCAAGCGGCCCACGGGTTTACCTACGGGCAAATGCCCCTGGCTCAAAGTTTAATTTTGTCTGCCCTGCTGCCCAATCTAGCGACGACCCTGAGCCGAGAGTTCACCGATTAACGTTTCCCGTCAAGCTTTTTGCCAGGCTTCCTGATGTTCAATGTCCCCTGTCAGACTAGAAACAGAGGGGCAGGGAAGAAAGGGAGCCATAGAGGCCCTACTTACCCTCACCGCGATCGAGCTGCATAAGCTCTTGCAGCGAGGCCAGCAGCTTGATTTCCGCCGATTGCAGCGTATCCTGGGCCGTTACCACAAAGGTCCACCGCACGCTGACGGTAAACAGCAGTGTTTTTACCTGCCCTTTCACCACCACCTGCTGGGTCTGAGCTGGGCTGGGCGTTGTCTCCACCTCTATCGGCGTAGCACGCATGTTGATCGCTTCGGCCTGCAGGTAAACATAGATCGCCTCAGGCCCCACAATCGGTTCCTCAAACGGGGCGAGCAGCACCCCATCAGCTTCAAACAGAGCGGCTACGGCGCGGTAGTCTTCGGTATTAAAACCAGCAAAATAGCGATCGACAGCCGAGGAAACCGCCGCCAGGTCCAGGATTAAATCAGCCATAGGGGTAGGCATGGGCATTCTGCCGAGGTCAATAGTTTAAGCATAGGGGGCGTGGCCTGGATCAGGCTTCTACCCTTCGACAGGAGAACGACAAGCCAAGTTCCCGCCCAGCAACGGCCCAAAAACCAACCAGCTGGGCTAATTCCCTACTACCACTAATTCTCGACGCCCACGCTCCCACGCCCCGACCCTGTAGCAACCAAGCACCTCAGGACTACCGTTCACGCTCAGGGAACGTTCTAGGCGAAAATGGGGGAGCTAACCCTAGCTAATCCCCTACCTCAGGAGCCCAAGCCGTGACCCAAGCTATGCCTTCCACTGCCCAAGACTGGTCATCTCTACTGCAACGCCTGATCCTTGGGGAATCACTGAGCCAAGACCAGGCCGAAACCCTGATGCGCGGCTGGCTCAGCGAAGCGATTCCTGAGGTGGTGTCGGGCGGTCTGCTGGCGGCACTGCAGGCCAAGGGCGTTTCGGCAACCGAGCTGGCGGGGATGGCGCGAGTGCTGCAGGGTCAATCCCTGGGCGGTGAGGGCAAAATTGAGCACTCCACCCCCTGCATTGACACCTGTGGTACTGGCGGCGACGGTGCCCACACCTTCAACATTTCTACCGCCGTAGCCTTTGTCGCGGCAGCGGCGGGGGTGAAGGTAGCCAAGCATGGCAATCGCTCGGCCTCTAGCAAAGTAGGGTCTGCCGACGTGCTCGAAGCCCTGGGCGTTAACCTGGGGGCCGACCCAGCGCAGGTTAGAGCAGCCCTGGATGCCGTGGGCGTGACGTTTTTGTTTGCTCGGGGCTGGCATCCGGCGATGAAGGCCGTCGCGCCCCTGCGCAGCGCGCTCAAGGTGCGCACGGTGTTTAACCTGCTGGGGCCGTTGGTCAACCCCCTACAGCCGACGGGGCAGGTGATTGGCGTTTACGATGGGTCGATCGTACCGACTATGGCTGAGGCGCTAAACCAGTTGGGCATTTCCCAGGCGATCGTGCTGCACGGTCGCGAGCGGCTCGACGAGGCGGGACTAGGCGACAAAACCGATCTGTCGGTGGTCGAAAACGGCCAGGTGACGAGCGCTGTGATTGATCCCCAGGCGCTAGGGCTAGCGGCAGCGCCCCTCAGCGCCCTGCGCGGCGGCGAAGTGGAGGAAAACACCGCCATTTTGACCGCCATTCTCCAGGGCAAAGGCACCCAGGCTCAGCAGGATGTCGTGGCCCTCAATGCGGCTCTGGCCTTGAAAGTCGGTGAAAAGGTCAAAACCGATTCCCTGGATGACTCCATTGTGGAAGGCATTGCCTTGGCCAAAGCTATTCTCGCCAGCGGAGCCGCCTGGGAGAAGCTGCAAGCGCTGGTCGCGTTTTTGGCCTAGTCCATCAGCCGTCGGGGAACTGCCAGCAGGCGATGTGCTCGACTCGGCGGCTGCCGCAGGTGCAGACGAGGTTTTCGACGTCAGAAACCATCCAGGTGGCGTCGCAGTCGCGGCAGTGGCAGAGAATGTTGTTGAGATTGGCCTGGGCCAGGCCAAAGCGCCAGCGTTCTAGCTCTGCGGGGGTGAAGTGGGAGTCAGACATTAGGGATTTTGAATTGGCAATTGGGAGGTAGCGGGGGCAGAGATGATTGTTAGGAAAGGGTAGGGTTGCTGGGGGGCGGTGCCTGTGAACTTGGGAGCAAGCGGATGCTCCCAGGGTTTGATACCAAATCCGAATTCCATACCCCCGATACCCAATTGGCCAACCTGTAAGGGCGAACGGCGGTTCGCCCAGGGGTATCGGGGGTTAGCCGAGCAGGATTTGGGATGAGGCCAAAGTTTGGGCTAAAACCCGGAGTTGTACCTCACCCATTCCAGCATGATCGGCAGTTTGCGGGCTACAATCACGCCACCGGCGAAGCCCATGCCGTGGCCAACCCACGACTTACCTCGCTGGAGTGGCAGCAGCCCCCACAGGGCGCTGCCGTAGAGCAAACCAACCACCACTGCGGCAGCGATCGCCCCCGGGCTGCGTTCAAAGTAGCCCCGCAGCAAAATATAGCCCAGGTAGCCAAACACGACCCCGCTGGCCCCCAGGTGGCGGGTGCCGGGGCGACCCAGCAGCCAGATTCCGACGCCGCTAAACAGCCAGCAAAACACCGTTACCAGCCCCAGCACCTCTAGCCCCTGAAGCAAAATGATGGTGCCCAAAATGGCCAGGGGGCCAGAGTTAGCGGCCAGGTGGCCAAAGCCACCGTGGAGCAGAGGGGCGATCGCAATCCCCGGCAGTCCCTCGATGCTGCGGGGCTGAATGCTGAGCCGATTGAGCACCCGCCGCCCGGTGACAAAATCTACTACAGCCAAGGCCCACATCAGCGCCAGCAGATAGGCCAGCAGCATAATGCCCTCGCGAAAACCCTCAGGCAGCGTGACGGAGTCAAAGGAAAACAAGGCCGGCCATCCAATCATTACGCTCTTCAAGCTAGCACCTGAGCCAGCACCGGGTTGAGGTATTGGCTCAGGTGGGTAGCGTCTACCCCCAGTTCGCTGCGATCGCGAGCCGCCGCCCGAGCCGCCTGGCCGTGCCACCAGGCCCCCACCAAAGCCGCATCTAGGGCTAAGTCGAGGGGCTGGCTGGCGGTATCGGACTCGGTTTGGGCCAGCAGACCGCCAATCAAACCCGTCAGCACATCACCGCTGCCGCCCCGAGCCAGGGCCGGGGTGCTTTCGGGCACATACCATAGCGGGCCGTGGGGATGGGCGATCGCCGTACAGGCCCCCTTTAGCAGCACAATGGCGCTACTCTGCCGCGCCGCCGCCAGGGCCACTGCCCCGGCGTCTTCATCGGTACCTAGCTGGTCAGGAAACAGCCGCTCAAACTCGCCCCGGTGGGGCGTGATTACCGTGGGGGCAGCCCGACTCGATAGGGTATCCACACAACCCAGTTCGGCCAGCAGGTTGAGGCCATCGGCATCGAGCAGCAGGGGGGCAGGGCTGGCTAAAACAGCCTGAACGGCAGACATGGCGCTGCGGCTGAGACCCGGCCCGCAGGCGATCGCGTCGTAGCGGCTCAGGTCTAGATCATCGGGCAGACGAGCGATCGCGCCGCTGTCGGTTTCAGGACACCCTACCACCAGCGCCTCGGGCAGCTGGGCCAGCACCATCAGCCGCAGCGACTCGGGTACCGCCAGGGTGAGCATGCCCACCCCACTGGCCCTAGCTCCCAACGCACTCAGCAACGCGGCCCCGGCGTAGGGCCGTGACCCCGCCACCAGCAAGAGCTGCCCCACCCGATACTTGTGGGTGTCGAACGGCCGGGGCAGAGGCAGTTTGTCGCGCAAAGCGGCCTGAGTGGCCCGTCGTACCGGCGGTATGATCGCCAACTCCGCTTCTACAGCCTGGGCGGGAATATCGAAGTCAAGCCGTTCAGCCTGGCCCAGGTAGGCCAGCGCCCGATCCTGGCAGAAGGCCCGCTTCCACAGGCCCAGGCAGAGGGTGTGGGTGGCCCGCACCGCCACCCCCAGCACCGCCCCCGTCTCGGTGTGCAGCCCCGAGGGCAGATCAATACTGACAATGGGGCAGTCAAGGGCGTTCATAGCCTCGACCAGGTCGGCTAGCGCCCCCTCAATCGGGCGCTCCAGGCCAAACCCAAACAGCCCGTCGATCAACAGGTCGCAGTGACCAGGGGCCGGTACCGTAGCCGCCGCCGAGAGGCCTAGGTAGTCCAAATATCGGAGATGATCAGCCGTCAGGGGCTTGAGGCGGCTGATGGGGCTGCATACCTGAACCTGATAGCCCTGAGAGGCCAGCTCGCGCGCCACCACCAGAGCATCGCCGCCGTTGTGCCCCGGCCCCGCCACAGCGGCTACCCGCGGATAGCGCCGTGGCGGAAAATGGTGAATGATCCAGGCGGCGATCCGTCCCGCCACTTTTTCCATTAGCGCCGCCACCGGCATACCAGCCTCAAACAGGTGGCCCTCAATGGCCCGCATCTGCTCGGCGGTCACAACGGCGTCGAGCGGTCGATTTAAAGGCCCGCCCCAGGCTTCATTGACGGGTGCTGTGGCGGGCCAATGTTCAGATTGCATAGGTCAAGTCTTCAACCCTGAGGGCAGGCGTTCTGCCGTTGCCAGCATTTTACCGCTGAAAGAAAACCCGACTGTTACCAATGCCCGCCTCGCGGTAAAAGTCGTTCCAGCGGTTGGCCAACCCGCGATCGGCAAAGGGGCCAATCGCTACGTGGGGGCCACGGGGAGACTCGCGCTGCTGTACGCGATCGGCGGGAGTGCCCAGCTGAATCACCTGACTACTCAAAGTCCCCAACTCGTTCGCGGCAGCCGGAATCACCACGTAATAGGGGGCACCAGATGACGCAGCGACAGGAGGTGCCGCAGTCGGTGGGGGAGTCATGACCCCAACGCTGGGAGCAGGCGGCACACTATAATTAAGCTCCTGACCAAACTCTACATTGCCTGGAGTCGGCGGCACCTGCGCCACGTTGGGGGGCAGCGCCGGGACAGGTACACCTGTGGTAGGTGCCTGGGGGAAGGCCGCATCGGGCAAGGGGGGCAGATCGCCATTGGACGCATAGACATTACTGGGCATCGCAGGCGTTTGAGCGTAGTAGGAGGGCACCGCAGCCGCGACCTGAGCCATCTCGGCTGATACCCCCAGGGTACCTAGCTCGGAAACCCGCTGCTGGGCATTGCCCGGCAAATTGAATCGCCCGGCCTGAACTACCGATCGCCCCTGAAAGGTCGTGCGAAAAGCTGTCGGCTCCACCAACCGCACCTGGTTGAGGGTGGCCTCGCTGGTGTCGTTGACATAAATCAAATACTGCTGCCCACTAGGGGGAAGCTGTGGAGTAGCCGCCCCAGGCACAGGCATCGCCCCGGCAGGCAGCGGCGGCACCGCCTCATAGCCCTGAGTTAACCCAGGGGAGGCTATGCCTACAACCGCGATCGCAGCGCCCAGCCCAGCTGACATGAGGCCGCGAACTACACGCTCAGACCAGCGACGGCCAGTCCTGGGGCTAAACGCCAATGGTTCTAAATCCGATCGCTTCAAAAACGTTGGTAAATTATTCTGCATGGCCATCACAACTCCCGCCCATTACTTCGATGGTGAACCGGCAGACGGTCAAGCACTAACGCCCTTTTTGCCCGCCCTCTCTATATGTCTTGAGGATGTTAGCGCAGATTTTAAAAACCGCATCAATTAGCGCCAACTTTGCGCGATCGCCGGCTGTCAACCCCGCTCCAGTGATCTAAATCACAAATTATGTCAGGCAACATCACCAGCAGAACGCCGAAGTGTCACCCGAAGATCAGGCGTCATTTCTTACTATGGGGTCAGCTCTGCAACAGTAAGTGCTATGGCTAACCCCTGCAGCAAACCCCTCAAAGGCAATCCATTTACCACCCAGCGCGACCCCCACACCGGAGCGTGGCAGGTGGTAAAGACCCTCCCCAGGAGTCGTCAGTAATTCCTGGGGAAGGTACATCCAAAGATTTTTGGGCTGATGATCACGGGGTCACCTCCGATCGCAGCCGCCATCAGAGCGAGAAAAATGTCGTTACCAGCAGCTCTACTAGATCTAAGGCAGTTGGGCTATAGT
>JBARVK010000596.1:0-5713 GCA_049646225.1 Nodosilinea sp. | reverse complement strand
GGTTTAGTCACTCTTTTTAGCTCGCTCTTGCCAGTTCCTGAAAATCTAGATAGCCACACCCGACACCACGAAAAGGGCCACGATAAAAAGGAATGAGATTTTGCAGGGATTGACCAAGGGAAAACCTATCTTAATCACCTGTTGGGCCGCCGGGGGAGCGCTGGTTATCTTGACGCTGCTGGTGCGATCGGGGCCGGGCAGAACGCCGTCTCTGCCGCCGCCGCCGCCGAGTGCCGAAAGCCTAAACCTTGAGACCGTGCCTGTACCGTCTCCCCCTGGTTTGAGCCAGGACACGCCTCAGGATCGGCTCCAGCGCGACCTGACGCGACAGGAAGACTTAGTCAGCGCTCTGCAAGACGAGCTAGAGGCCCAAAAAGACCTGGCCGACGACCTCAAGGCCCAGCTTGAGCGGCAGCAGGCCGAAACCGATCAGGTGATGGCTCAGCTCGATACCTACCAAACGGCAGTCGAAGAGATGACCGCTCAGCAAGTGCGGCTGATCGAGACTATTCCGCGCAATAACGAAACCCAAACCATGATTCTCTGGGGAATTTTGGGTCTGTTTCTGATGTTGATGCTGGGTGGGGGCACCGCCTTTGCCATTATTGCCCTCTGGCTGATGCACATTCAGCGGCGCACCCACCAGCCGCCGCCGCTGGCCTACCCCATGCAAATGCCCCCCAGCCCTTACTATTACTACGAACGGCAGCCACTGCCGCCGCCAGCGTCGCAGCAGCCCTACGTGCAGTACGACGTCAGGCCCTATCACGATTAATTCCCTAAAAGCTAGACATGAGTCTGTAAAAGTTGGTCTATTGTCATGGTGTAGCTGTTTAGGGCGATCGCGATGACCCTGACCCAGGTTTGGGGTGCCTTTTTGATTTTTGTGCTGGCTCCAGTCGTAGGCGGCTTACCGCTGACCGCATGGTCTACTCGGCTGCTGTCGGGGCAGCAGCTGCGGCAGGTGGGCACGGGCAACGGGGGGGTCTCAGCCGCGTTTTATCACGGCGGCAAGGTGGCGGGCATTGCGGCGGTGCTGCTAGAGGCCGCCAAGGGCATCGGTGTAGTGCTGCTGGCCAAATCCTATTTCCCCACCGAGCCGGTGTGGGACGTTATTGCCCTGATTGGGCTGGTGATGGGGCGCTACTGGTTCGCCAAGGGGGCCGGCACCACCAACGTGGTCTGGGGTATTGCGATGCACGACTGGGTGACGGCACTGCTGACTTTGATTATCAGCGGGCTGGGGTTTACCATTTTTCGCCAGCGTCGTCAGGGTCGGCTGCTGTCCCTAGTGCTGCTGCCGCTGATCACCGCCCTGCGCTACCAGGACGGGGCATTGGTACTGGTGATGACCTGCCTGAGCGGATTGATTGCCTGGATCTATCAAAAGCTGCCCGATGACCTAGATTTGCCCGATGACGAAGGACGATTGGAGTCTCGCACAATGTTTCGTTTTTTTCGCGGCGATCGCGGCCTAGTTGCCCTTGATGCGCCCCTCAATGCCGCTAAATTTGGCCAAAAAGCCGCCACTCTGGGCCAGCTGCGGGCCTGGGGCTATCCGGTACCGCGGGGCTACGTGCTGCCGGCTGGAGATGACCCCACGGCACTGCTGGCGATCGCAGAGCCCTCTCCCAGTCAGCCCCTAGCGGTGCGCTCCTCAGCCCTGGATGAAGATATGGGCACCGCTTCGGCGGCGGGGGTGTACCAATCATTTTTGAATATCACCGACCAGGAAGGTCTGGCCGCGGCGATCGTGCGTGTGTTTTCGTCCTATAACGCCCCTCGGGCTAGGGACTATCGGCAAAACAGAGGGCTGCCCGAGCAAGGGCTGGCGGTGATTGTGCAGCAGCAGGTGCGGGGGCAGTTTTCAGGAGTGGCCTTTAGCCGCGACCCGATCGCCCGCTGCGGCGATGCCGTAGTCATCGAAGCGCTGTCGGGTGGGGCTGACCAGGTGGTAGGCGGTCAGGTGACCCCCGAGCAGTACCGGGTGCAGGTTTTTCCTGACGATGTGCCGCCTCTGGCAGAGATTGCTGAGGCCGACTGGCGGCTCTCCGAGGCGCTGACGCTAACGGTGGAGGGCGAGGGCCAAACCCCATCGCGGCTGTTGCAGCAGGTGGCCTACTTGGCCCGCCACCTGGAGAGCCGCTACCAGGGGGTGCCCCAGGATATTGAGTGGACCTACGACGGTGAGACCCTGTGGCTATTGCAGAGCCGCCCCATCACCACCCTACAGCCGCTGTGGACGCGCAAGATTGCCGCCGAGGTGATCCCCGGCACCATTCGGCCCCTCACCTGGTCGATCAATCGGCCCCTCACCTGCGGCGTGTGGGGCGAGATTTTTACGGTGGTGCTGGGCGATCGCGCCCGGGGTCTCGACTTTGAAGAAACGGCCACTCTGCACCACGCCCACGCCTACTTCAATGCCACGCTGCTGGGCGATATTTTCAGGCGTATGGGCCTGCCCGCCGAGAGCCTGGAGTTTTTAACCCGGGGGGCAAAATTTAATCGCCCGCCCCTGAAATCTACCCTGCGCAACCTGCCCGGGCTGCTGCGGCTGGTGGGCCGCGAGTTCAAGCTTGAGCAGGAGTTTGCTCAGGAGAACAGCGATCGCTTTGCCCCCATCCTGCAATCGCTGGCAGATACTCCTGCCAATACCTTGACCCCGGCGGAACTGCTCAGCCGCATCGAAACCATCCTCGAACTTCTGAAGCAAGTCACCTACTACAACATTCTCGGCCCGCTCAGCTTTGCCCTGCGCCGCGCCCTCTTCAAGGTACCCGAAGAGAGCCTAAACCCGATGCAGAATGCCGAAATTGCGGCTCTAGACGCTCTGCGAGCGATCGCTCAAGATATTCGCCAAACCCTCTCTACCCCCGAGCTAAACCGCATTACCGACAGCTCATCGCTGATGACCGCCCTGGCCGAAAGCACCGACGGCGAAGCATTACTAAAGCAAATGGATCAGTTTATTGACGAGTACGGCTACCTCAGCCCAGTGGGCACCGATATTGCCGTCGCCACCTGGCAGGAAAACCCCGGCCCCGTGCGCGGGCTGCTGGCCCAGTTTGTCAAGCAGCCACCCTTCCCTAAAACGATGACCGCCTCGCCCACCACCGGCAAAGCTGCCCTGGTACAGCAGCGGCTTGACCTCAAGGGACGAGTGAACACGATCTACAATCGGCTTTTGGCCGAGCTGCGCTGGAGCATTCTGGCCCTGGCGACTCAGTGGCAAGAGCAGCGCCATTTGCAAGAGCGTGACGACATTTTCTTTCTCACCCTGGCGGAGATTCAGATTCGGGTGCGGGGGAATGTCACTTCCGATTGGGCCAGGATGCGGAACAGAATTGGCGATCGCAAAGCTCAGTATGACCAGGACAGGCACCTGCCCGCTGTACCCTATCTGGTGTTTGGCCATGAGCCCCCCAGCCGCGATCTGACGCCCATGCCGAGTGCAACCGTGCAGCAAAAGCTTTCGGGCATTGGGGCCAGCGCGGGCACCATAGCGGGTCCGGTGCTGGTGATGACCCAGCTAGAGACAGTTGCCACCGAGGGACCGTTTATTCTCGTAGTGCCCTATACCGATGCGGGCTGGGCCCCCCTACTCGCCCGCGCCCAGGGCCTAATTGCCGAAGTCGGCGGTCGTCTCTCCCACGGGGCAATCATCGCTCGCGAGTATGGCATTCCAGCTGTTATGGATGTCACCAACGCCACCCAGCGGCTGCACAGTGGTCAGTGGGTACGGCTCAACGGCGAAACCGGCACCGTTGAGGTGCTAGACCCAGCGACCCATCATCCCCCCGCCCTCGAAGCAGGGCAGGACTGATGCGCCATACCCATGGCACTCATACGAAATCCGATTTGATAAGCCCCGATTCATAATTAGGAACCTCGTAGGGGCGTAGCATGCTACGCCCCTACAAACCGGGGGCATACAGTTAGGATTCGGTATCAATACTAAAGAGTCTAGACCGGAAGATCTATACCAACCGAGCGATGTCAGCTTGAGGAGAAAGGCTTGGCAAAATAGTACAATTGCACTATTGTTGGTAATGTAATTGCGCTGTACAGGTTCGAGCTCCCTAATTTTTGCGGCTATGAATGGTCACCAAGGCGGGGCGCAAGCCCTCGGCTGGATTGTTGCGTTGAGTGTGAGCATCGGCATCATGGCAGAGTTAAGCCAATTCACCCCTCAGGTCATTGCTGAAGACCCGGTTGCGGCTGTAGCAGCCGCCCCCCCTAGCCCCTGGGCCTGGGCTTCTTTTCCGCTCGAAAAGTTTACGGCCTACACCTCACCCTTTGGCTACCGGCAGCACCCCATGGGCGGCTACCGCTTTCACTATGGGCTGGATATGGCAGCTCCCATGGGTAGCTACATTCGCAGCTGGTGGGCGGGCAAGGTCATTCAGGTGTCAGACAACACCGCCTGCGGCACCTCAGCGATTATTCAATCGGGCCGTTGGACTCACGTCTACTGCCATATGGTGGGTCACATGGTGATCGAAAAAGAGGGCGGACGCGTGCTGGTCGATCGCAACGGTGGCATCGAGCTGCGCCAGGGGCAACTGGTGACCTTTGGCCAGCGCATTGGCCGCGTCGGCATGACCGGCAGCACCACTGGACCGCACCTGCACTGGGGCCTTAAGTACGATGGAGCCTGGGTAGACCCCGCTCTGGTAATCAAAGCCGGGTTCGACTTTCAGCAGCTACAGACGGCGCAGGCCGTAAATTAGCCCCTGGCAAACTTGGGTAAGAAACGCCAGGTCTAGCGTTTCCAAACTGTCGCTAGGCTGGTGGTAATGGGGATTTCGCAGGTCTGCCGTGTCGGTAATCAAAATGGCGAGGTAGCCCAAATCCCAAAAGGGCACGTGGTCGCTGCGCCGGGTATCGGGCACAATGCGGCCCTGGTTGACTACAGGTAGCCACTGGCTCGGCACCCCGACGGCGCGAAAGCCTCGCCACAGCCGCACCATGGTGGGAATGCGCTGCCACGGCCCAATCTGGGCGATATAGTTGCCGCGATTGGGATAAATGCGCCCTAGCCCCGCTGGATAGGTCTGGGAGTGGGGCCGGTGACAGCAGTAGCCCAGCATTTCTAGCGACAGCATTAAGCCTAAAGATTCACCCTGGTCATGGAGGGCTTGAGCATAGTGGCGGCTGCCCACAAACCCCAACTCTTCGAGATCAAAGGCGACCAGGCGCAGGGGCGACTTCCCCGGTTGTTGAGCAAAGGCGCGAGCCAGTTCCAGCAACACCGCTACCCCAGTGGCATTGTCGTCGGCCCCAGGAGAACCGGGCACCGAGTCGTAGTGGGCCCCGATGAGCAGGGGCGGGCGGCTGGAGTACGCTCCCGGCAGATTCAAAATCCAGTTGGTATAGGGCCGCCCCTGGAAGTCAAAGCGATGGCTGGTCACCTCACCCCAGCGAGAAAATTTCTGCTGGATATACTGCTGCACAAAGAAATGGTGGGCTGAGGCCAGGAAGGGATCGCGATCGCGTGCCACCTGCTCTAGATGAGCCGTCAAGCGCGATCGCAGGGCGGGATCACTCAAAAAAATCACCTAGGCGGGCTTTTGCATGCCCTTGGTAATGTCGGCCAGGTTTTTGCGGGGCAGCAGCCGCGTGGCCAGCGACAGCACCTTGTTGGTGGTGCCGTGTACAGCGGTGCGCTGGCCTTTTTCCATCGCCTCGTAGGCATAGACGGCGACATCGGCAG
>JBARVK010000595.1:0-2302 GCA_049646225.1 Nodosilinea sp. | reverse complement strand
GGGGAGATGGGGGAGCGGGGGAGCGGGGGAGCCAGAAAAAGGGCAAAAAGAAGGGGGAGGGCTATGCCTCGCTGGAGGTGCAGAGTAGTGCCGACGTAGAATTGCTGCCGGTGAAGACGATTCCGGCCCACTTTAGCCAGGTGTACGACGCCAGCGATCGCGACTTTCGGATCATCTTTGGCTGGGAGGACGACCCCCACCGCCGCAATTTTGCCATTGGTCAGCCGATCGATATGGAGGTGCCGGTCTGCCTCGATCTCGATCGCTTTGTGGAGCGCAGCAACGGCATTTTTGGTAAATCGGGCACGGGCAAATCCTTCCTCACCCGGCTGCTGCTGGCGGGCACCATCCAGCGAGGAGCAGCGGTGAATTTGATCTTTGACATGCACTCCGAGTACGGCTGGGAGGCGGTCAGCGAGGGCAAGCAGTTCAGTACCGTCAAGGGGCTGCGGCAGCTGTTTCCGGGCCAGGTGCAGATGTTTACCCTCGACCCCGAGGCCACCCAGCGGCGCGGTGTGCGCGACGCCCAGGAACTCTACATCAGCTTTGATCAGATCGATGTGGAAGACCTGAACCTGGTGCGAGGCGAGCTAAACCTTTCCGAGGCCAGCCTAGAGAACGCGATTATTCTACGCAACGAGTTTGGCAAGAGCTGGATCAACCGCCTGCTGACCATGACCAACGAGGAGATTCAGGAGTTTTGCGAAACCAAAATGGGCAGCAAGTCGTCCATTATGGCGCTGCAGCGCAAGCTCACCCGCTTGGCCGACATTAAATACATGAAGGCCGCCAGCGGCACCAACTACATTCAGCAAATTTTGGCCGCCATCGACGAGGGCAAGCACGTGGTCGTCGAGTTTGGTTCCCAGTCGAACATGCTGGCTTACATGCTGGCCACCAACGTGATCGCCCGCCGCATCCACGCCAGCTACGTCAAAAAAGCCGATCGCTACCTCCAGACCAAAAATGTGGTCGACCGGCCTCGCCAGCTCATGATCACCATCGAAGAAGCCCACCGCTTCCTCGACCCGGCCACGGCCCGGCAGACCATCTTCGGCACCATCGCCCGCGAAATGCGTAAGTACTTCGTCACCCTGCTGGTGGTCGACCAGCGGCCCTCGGGCATCGACAACGAGGTGATGTCGCAGATTGGCACCCGCATTACCGCCCTGCTCAACGACGAAAAAGACATTGACGCCATTTTTACCGGGGTCTCCGGGGGGCAAAGCCTGCGATCGGTGCTGGCCAAGCTCGACTCTAAACAGCAGGCGCTGGTGCTGGGTCACGCGGTGCCCATGCCCGTGGTGGTGCGCACTCGCCCCTACGACAGCACCTTCTACGCTCAGGTCGGGGCTACCGCCTGGGAGGAACTGCCCGATGAAGTGGTGTTTCGAGCGGCGGAGGTGGCGCGAACCGATCTGGGCTTTTAGGTCGGGGCTTCTGGGCCGCGATCGATCTTCGGAATTTCCTGACGCCTAGAGCCCCTCGACTTCATCATCATCAGCCCAACGTGATAGATTAATGGCTATCGTTGCTAAATATGTAGCACTATTGTTGCCTTGATCTTAAGTTTCTAAGTATTGTTGAGAGGCTTGCTAGTCTAATGGAGTCATTGCTGCCCTGCGGTTAGCGTTTAACGGTTCCTAGTTTTGAGTTCCTGTACAGAATTGACCGCAGTCGGGCTTACCACTCTGTGGGCTAATACTTAAACTGGGCAACAGGCATCTTCCCCTCGCTTGAGGTCAGGCACCCCTACTATGGCCAATCCACCAGGATCATCCCTAGACCGCACAGCCAACTCTGAAATTCGCAATTATTACCAGTCGCATCGGCTGTTTCGCGAACGCTATCGCGTGCTCAAAAAGCTGGGCCAGGGCGGCTTTGGGGTGACGTACCTGGCTCAAAATGCTGTCTTGCCCGGCGAGCCCTACTGCGTGATCAAGCAGCTCTGCCCCAAAGCGGGCAGCGAGCTATCGCTAGAGCGTGCCAAGGTGCGGTTTCGCCGCGAGGCCAGGGCGTTGGCTAACCTGGGCAGCCACTCGCAGATTCCGCAGCTGCTCGACTACTTCACCACGGGTGGCGAGTTTTACCTGGTGCAAGACTATGTCCACGGCGAAACCCTGGCCCAGGAGGTGCGTCGCCAAGGGCGGCTAACCGAAGCTCAGGTCAAATATTTTCTGCGCGAAATTATTCCGGTAGTGCGCTTTATCCACCGCAACCGCATTATTCACCGCGATATTAAGCCCCCCAACATTATTCGTAGCGGACGCGATCGCCGCCTGGTGCTAATTGACTTTGGGGC
>JBARVK010000594.1:0-4646 GCA_049646225.1 Nodosilinea sp. | reverse complement strand
TGGGACTCTAAAGTCTCCAAAAGCCATTATTTTATTGAGTTCAAGGCATCTAGCTTTTCTGCTGTTGGTAGCCTTGGCAGAATTGGTGAAATAGCTGGAGATAACCTATGGTTGACATGCAGCTAATTGAAGCGCTGAGTCAGCAGATAGCTGCATATCAACTCTGATCGCATTATTCTGTTTGGTTCCTACGCCTATGGGGAGCCCACTTTTGATATGAAAAATGCTAAGACACTGGGGTTCTGAGCTACACCCGATTGGCTGAGGGCAAACCACCGTTTGCCCCTACAGGTTGGCCGGCTGGATATCGGGGGCGTAGAATTCGGATTCGGTATTAAAAAGATAAAAACTGGCTTCGACAATATTTTGCCAAAGCCAGCTATATCATGCGTTTAGGAAAGGACTGAACGCTATTGGCTACCAGTTGCGGGTCGGCGCTAGGGCATGACCGCGAATCAGGCTGCCTACGGTTTTGGCAGTGATTTTCATCTGTACCAGGGGATTGGCGGGTACAACCGTCTTGTAGAGGTAGCTGTCGAAGGTGAGTTTCTGCACATCCATGTCGGAGCACATTTCGACAAAGGCCTCGCGGGTGGCGTCGGAGCGGTAAAACACCGTCTGCAAGAGATCCAACACCTTGTAGGTTATGCCGTACTGCTTGTCCCAGCGCTTTAGGTAGACTTTGAGGTCGGCCTCGGTAGGAATGCGCTGACCACCGTTAGAGAACTCCACAATGGTTTCGGCGCACATGCGGGCCGACTTGGCCGCAAAGTAAATGCCTTCACCGGAGGATTTGGTAACCGTACCGGCGGCATCGCCCACCAGGGCAACCCGACCGACCACGCGGCGGGGGCGGGGATGCTCGGGAATAGGGTGTGCTTCGACTTTAATGATTTCGCCACCCTCTAAGCGCTTGGCGGCGCGGGCGCGAATACCTGCCTGGAGACCCTTGATTTTAGCCTGATTGACCCGCATGGTGCCGGTGCCCACGGCGACGTGGTCGTACTTGGGAAACACCCAGGCGTAAAAGTCGGGGGAGACATCGTTGCCCACGTACATTTCGGCTAGGTCTTCGTAGTAGGCCATTTTGTCGTCGGGCAGGCGAATGCGCTCCTGGAAGGCGATCGCGTAGTTATAATCTCCAGCCTTGATCGCCTTGGCGACCCGGGAATTGGCCCCATCGGCCCCGATCACCAGGTCTACCTGGAGGGATCGGTTGTCGCCCACCAGCCCGTCTTCGCGGTGCTCGGTGTAGTGCAGGGTATAAGCCCCGCTGTCGCTGGTGGGAATTTCGAGGGTGTGAACGGTGCCGTTGATGAGTTTCGCACCGTGCTGGGCGGCGCGATCGCGCAAAAAGCCATCGAGCACTTCGCGGCGGCACATGCCGATATACTCGTCGTCCTTGAGGGTGTTGCCGATGTTGACCTCAACGTTAGAGGGGGAGATCATCTTCATCTTGCGCACGCGGCGATCGATGATTTCAGGCGGCAAATCAAACTCGTCGACCATACAGAGGGGGATGGCTCCACCGCAGGGTTTGGCGTTATCGAGCTTGCGCTCAAATAAGTACGTTTCAATCCCGGCTCTAACTAATGTCTCAGCAGCCGAGGAGCCTGCTGGACCTGATCCTACTACTGCTACCCGAAGTACCAAGGGTGCCTACTCCACTATTGCAAAAAGCTACGGATGAATCGTATCACGGGACTTTCGGGATTTTGGCTGACTCCTACAGGATGTAACTCGATTGAAATACTCGTTTACATTGAGTCACCAAGATCGAGAGACGATCTATTCACTGGCCAGAGAAAAATCTATGGAGTACGGATCCGGTAATAGGATCTGGTGGTAGGACGATTGAATCTGAGAGCGCCATCGGCAGCAGACTCGCGCCAACGGCGGCTTCACTCTCCCTCCGAAGTCAAATCAATCCCCAATTCATCGACCAGCCAGTTGAGTACCTGCTGGCGCTCGCCGGGGGTGAGGTAGAAGCGCCCCGTCTGGCGCAGGCGATCGTTCATATCTTCGGTGTCGGCCAGGGTAAACAGGCCAGCGGTGGTGCCCAGGGTGCAGAGAATGTCGTCTTGGCCCTGCTGGTCAAGACTCCCGTAGCGATAGCGGGCAATGTACTTACCCAACCGGGTAAAGTCATAGCTATCCTGGGCTAGCCGCTGCTTTTTGTGGTCGGGGATGGGTTCGCCCGCCGCAATTTTGGCGTAGTCGGTGTCCAACATATCAAGGTGAACAATGCGGGGTTCAAAAGGGGAACTCAAGCTGCCTCCTGTGGCCTTAGAGTGGCCAAAACATGCCTGACCTGAGGTACCAGGGTAATTGAACGTCTGCGGTTGGCCCTGGTTCTGTTGGATAGTTTTTAGAAATGGACTAAAACCCTGGCTTAGGGCATGTCACCAATTTCTATCGTCTGATAGACCTGCTCCGAAAGCAGATCGGTTTCTGACTGCACCCGGTCTAGAAACACCCTGCCTTCCAGGTGGTCGGCCTCGTGCTGAAAGATGCGGGCGACAAAGCCTTCCCACTCCCGCTGCTGGAGGCGTCCGTGGCGATCGCGGTACTCCACCTCTACGGCTCGATGGCGGGGCACCCGGCCGCGCACCCCCGGCACGCTGAGGCAGCCTTCCCAGCCCATCTCCAGGTCGTCACTGGCCGACACCAGGCGAGGGTTGATCATCACCACGGGCTCCATCAGGGGGGCCTGGGGGTAGCGCAGGTTAGGGCGCGAAGCGACGACCAAAACCCGCAGCGCCTGGCCCAGCTGCGGAGCCGCAATGCCGACGCCGTGGGCCGCCCGCATGGTTTCGAGCAGCTGATTAATCAGCCGTTGTAGCGGCCAATCATCCACCGACTGTACGGGCTCAGCCCGCTGGTGCAGCACCGGATGCCCCAGGGTCAACAGACTGGTCTGGGGCTCGGGCTGGCAAGGCTGAGAGGGCTGTGGCAGAGTCATAGGCAACGGGGCGGGTGGCAAATCTTAACGGTTTGGGGGCAGTTGAATTAAGGTAGCCATTAGTCATTGTATACATCGACCCCAGCAGCGAAACACCTGTGCTTCAATAGACCATCAGGGCACCTCAAGCCCCTGACTCGACTGGGGCACTACAGGATCCATTTTTTTCGAAACGCTATATGTAGAATCAGGGACATTTTTTAGCCATATATCTAGTACCCTAAAGATTCCCTCGTATCGCCATGGCTGGTATCTCCGGTCTGTGGTTTAGGGTTGAGGGCATGTCTCGGAAAATCGGCTGCACCGACCTCCTTGGAAAACCCTAGTTCTGGCGTCAGAATGCTAGCGGGATAGAGACGGGTGGCCCCATTGCTAACCCATGCGCTATGTCTGCTTTAGGGCAGCAGTTATTTTAAGAGGTAAACCGTGGATCAGGCTTTGAATCGGTTGTGGGAAAAGGTGCTAAGCCAGCTTCAGGTGGAGCTGAGTCGTCCTACCTTTGAGACCTGGATCAAGCCGGCTCAGGCCCAAACCTTGAGCGATCGCGCCCTGGTGATCTCAACGCCCAACCCCTTTGCCCGCAACTGGGTACAAAAGCACTATTCGGGCACCATTACCCAGGTGGTCAACAATATTTTGGGCAAGGCCATCGAGCTTCAGGTCACCGTGGTGTCCGATGGTGGCGCTGCCCCTGCTGCTCTGCTGCCCATGGCTGATGTCAACTGGCAGAGCCAGGCCCCAACGCTGCCCGCCCGCCCGATGTCGGCGGCTCGCGCCATCCCAGGGGGGCTGGTTTCAACCCAGGCAAGCTACAACGACCTCAACCCCAAAGCGGTCTTTTCGCGCTTTGTGGTGGGGGCCAACAACCGGATGGCCCACGCGGCCTCACTGGCGGTGGCCGAGGCCCCGGGCCGCGAGTTTAACCCGCTGTTTTTGTGTGGCGGGGTGGGGCTGGGCAAAACCCATCTCATGCAGTCGATTGGCCACTATCGCCAGGAGATCGCCCCCGAAGCACGGGTGGCCTATGTCTCAACCGAGCAGTTTACCAACGACTTAATTACCGCCATTCGCCGCGACAGCATGCAGCACTTTCGCGCCCACTATCGGGATGTAGACATTCTGCTAGTAGATGATATTCAGTTTATTGAGGGCAAGGAGTACACCCAGGAGGAGTTCTTCCATACCTTCAATACCCTGCACGAGGCCGGTAAGCAGATTGTGCTGGCCTCAGACCGCCCCCCCAACCAAATTTTGCGCTTGCAGGATCGTCTGATCTCGCGCTTTTCTATGGGTCTGATTGCCGATATTCAGGCCCCCGACTATGAAACTCGGATCGCCATTCTGCAAAAGAAGGCGGAGTATGAGCAGGTGCAGCTGCCCCGCGAGGCAATCGAGTACATTGCCGCCAGCTACACCTCGAACATTCGCGAGCTAGAGGGGGCGCTGATCCGAGCGCTTGCCTACACCTCGATCTCGGGCCTGCCCATGACCGTTGAACACCTGACGACGGTGCTCAACCCGCCCGGCGACAAAATTGCAGCTTCCCCGAGTGCCGTAGTAGCTGCTGTGGCCGAGCACTTTGGCGTCTCGGTGGATGACCTCAAAGGCTCGTCTCGACGGCGTGAGATCAGTCAGGCCCGCCAGGCCGGCATGTACCTGATGCGGCGGTACACGGGCCTCAGTC
>JBARVK010000593.1:0-6024 GCA_049646225.1 Nodosilinea sp. | reverse complement strand
GCATACATCAGCGATGCCACCTGAATACCCTTAGCTTCGGCAAACTGGTTGGCCAGCAGCGACGAAATGGTGTTGCTGGGGGCCAGCAGCGAGATGTTGATTGAGTTGGAGTTGCCAATCAGCATGGTGACGGCCATGGTCTCTCCCAGGGCGCGCCCCAGGGCGAGCATAACACCGCCGACAATGCCCGAGATGGCGGCCGGAATTAGCACCCGAAAAATAGTACCCCAGCGAGTAGCTCCTAACCCATAGGACCCCTGCCGCAGTTCGGGCGGCAGCGCCGCCAAAGAGTCGCGGGAAATAGCGGTAATAATCGGCAAAATCATAATCGCCAGCACCAGGGAGGCCGCCAGCATGCTAGGGCCAGCAAATGAGACGCCAAACAGGCCAAAAAACCACTTTAGGGCCGGAATCAGCACAAAAATACCCCAAAGGCCGTAGACCACGCTAGGGATAGCCGCCAGCAGCTCTACCATGAACACCAGCACGGTGCGAATCTGAAGCGGAATAAAATCTTCGCTGAGGAACAAAGCCGTACCCAAGCCCAGGGGAACGGCCAGCAGCAGGGCGATCGCTGAACTGAGCAGAGTGCCGTAGATCATCGGCAACACGCCGTAGACCTCGGTGACCGGATTCCAGCTGCTGGTCCACAAAAAGCCCAGTCCGTACTGCCGCACCGCCGGCCAGGCCTGAACCAGCACTAGCAGACCAATGGCGACCAACAGCAGCAAAATAAACAGAGCAAACCCCAGGGTTGTGCCCTCAAAGAGCCGATCGAGCCTCTTTTCAAAGGGCGATCGCTGGCGTTCGCTAGGTGGAGAGGATGGCATTTCATCAGTCACAGCAACCTTACCTGTATTGTGCCTGTAATTGGACGCGCGATCGCAGTTTATAGCCTGTACGCTAGGGGAAAACCCGTACAGGCGGCCTTCCCCTAGCGTTTAGCGCTACTTGACCGTAATCTCGTACTCGTCGCTGATGCCGTCGGCGGCTTCAGCCACGCGATCGCGCACGTTCTTGGGCAGCGGAATGTAGCCTAGCTCGCTAGACACGTCCTGGCCTTCGTTGAGGCCGTACTCGATCATCGCCTCAACGGCCTTGGCCGTCTGGGGATCGTCGTACTCCTCGTACACCATCAGCCAGGTGTAGGTGACGAAGGGATAAGCATTTTCACCCGGAGCATCGACGATAAACGCCCGCAGGTTTTCAGGTAGCTCGACCTCAGACAGGGTCTCAGAGGCAATCTCATCGTTGACTTTGACAAAATTGCCGGCGTTGTTTTCGATCGTGGCGAAATTAACGCCATTTTGGGTCGCGTAGCCGTACTCGATATAGCCAATCGAGCCTTCGGTCTGCTGAATTTGAGCGGTGATGCCCTCGTTGCCTTTAGCACCGATAAAGTTGCCGGTGCTGGGCCACTCAACGGTCTTGCCTTCGCCGATTTCAGACTCAAACTCGGGGGAGATAGCGGCCATATTCTTGGTGAAAACGGCGGTGGTGCCGCTGCCGTCTGAGCGGTGCACAAAGGTGATCGGCATCGCGGGCAGTTCTGCGTCGGGGTTGTCGGCGGCGATGATGGGGTCGTTCCACTCGGTAATCGCACCCGTGGCAATGCCGGCGTAGGCTTCGCGGCTAAGACGCAGTTCGTCAACGCCGGGCAGATTGTAGGCAAACACAATGCTGCCAGCGGTCATAGGCAGCAAAATGGTGCCCTTGTCGATCGCCGCAATTTCTTCGTCGGTCATGGCGGTGTCGCTGGCCCCGAAATCCACGGTTTTAGCGGTGAACTGCTCAACCCCGGCCCCGCTGCCGACGGATTGATAGTTGACCTGAAGCTCGGGCACCTTCTGGTTGAGGGTGATGAACCAGTTCTGGTACAGCGGCGCGGGGAAAGAGGCCCCGGCCCCAGTTAGGGAAACGTCGCCGCCGAGGGCGATCGCCTCACCATCCATGGCTGCATCATCGGTAGGTGCGGTAGCGCTACCGCAGGCCGCTACCCCAGCCGCGAGGAACAACGCGGCGGCTAGGCGCAGATCAACCTTAATTTTGGGCATTCTTTGAAGCATGATTTTAGTCAACCAATCAACAGCTATAAAACTTTTCTCAGACCATATCCAGCAGAGGAAAGCGATCGCGCTAGAAATCAAGTCCGCTCTCTAGACAACGTCTTCTAGACAACTTGAACTAATTTGTGGCAGCGATTTTTCCATTTTCTGATTTGACGTGGGAGCAATCTGTGCACCAGATTCAGAGATACGCACATCACACCGAAACGGCACAGACCCTAACTTGGACCTATGCCCATGGTGATCTATTCCTACACCGGCAAGGTAAAGAACAGGTTATTTCTTTAGGTCGTTGAGACTCAAAGTTACCCGCCCTAAAATACGGTTGCAGGAACTCAACCACTATTGGTTAAGAGCTAATTAAAATTCACGAAAGAACAGTTAAAGAAACGTTTAAATCAACGTTTTCAGGGCTGCCTAGGGCGCGATCGCAGATGGGCTCCTGAGTGCAGTCACTGCGCCAAAATTACGCTAAGTAAGTATATTGGCTGAGGCTTCGTTCGTAGTGTTTGATTAACAGCTGCGACTCTTGCAGGGTGATTTTACTGTCCTGCAGCGCTCGCTCCGATCGCCTGCGAATGTTCTCAATCATGTCTTCGGCGTCGTACTGCACATATCCGAGCACCTCGGTCATGGTGTCGCCCTTGACCACCTGCTCAACCTGGTAGCCCTTGGGAGTCATGTGAATGTGCACCGCATTGGTATCGCCAAACAGGTTGTGCAAATTGCCCATAATTTCCTGGTAGGCCCCACCTAAAAACATGCCTAGGTAGTAGGGCTGGTCTGGCTTCAGTGGGTGCAACTCGAGCACATGCTTGACGTCGCGCAGGTCAATGAAAGTGGTGATTTTACCGTCGCTGTCGCAGGTGAGGTCAGCCAAAGTGCCCCGGCAGCTAGGCTCTTCATTGAGCCGGTGGATGGGCAGAATGGGGAATAGCTGCTCGATCGCCCAGGTGTCTGGCATCGATTGAAACACTGACAGGTTGATGTAGTAAATCGAAGCCATGCTTTGATGCAGCTCCTCAATGTCTTCGGGCACGTAGTCGGCATCGCTGACCACCGACAGCGCCCGACGACAGCAGGCCCAAAACAGCCGCTCGGCCCGCGCCCGCGCTGACAGGCTGAGGTAGCCAAAGTTAAACAGACTAATCGCCTCTTCCTTAAACTGCACAGCGTCGTTGTACAGCTCCTGCACCGTACTAGAGCTGAGGTTTTGGTAGATGTCGTACAGCTCGCGCAAAATCACGTGGTCGTCGTCGCCGGGCATCTCCACCTCTTCGTGGGAGGGGGCATCGCTGCTGCCCAACACGTCAAAGACCAGCACTGACTGGTGAGACACCAGCGCTCGACCGCTTTCGCTGACCAGAGTGGGCACGGGGATGTTCTTGACGCGGCAGGCTTCCTGCACTTCGGCGACAACGTCGTTGGCGTAGTTTTGGGTACTGTAATTTTTAGACGCGTAGAACGTGGTCTTAGAGCCGTCGTAGTCAACGGCCAGGCCGCCGCCCACGTCCAGGTAGCGCATCCCAGCCCCCAGTCCCGCCAACTCCACATAGATGCGGCTGGCCTCCCGCAGGGCTTCTTTGACCACGCTAATCGCCGAAATCTGCGAGCCGATGTGAAAATGCAGCAGCTGCAAACAGTCGAGCATGTCGGTCTCGCGCAGCCGGTCAACGACCGCCAGAATTTCGGGCACGGTGAGGCCAAACTTGGCCCGATCGCCCGCCGAAATACCCCAGCGACCGCTGCCCTTGGTGCTGAGCTTGGCCCGCACACCCAGCACCGGGCGAATGCCGAGCCGCTGACTGGCCGCAATGGCGATCTCTATCTCGTTCATCTGCTCGATTACGATGATCGGCTGCTGGCCCAGCCGCTGGCCCAGCATGGCGGTCTCGATGTAGTCTTTGTCTTTGTAGCCGTTGCAGATCAGCAGTGCCCCCGGCGTATCAAGGGTGGCCAGGGCAATCAGCAGCTCAGGTTTAGAGCCGGCCTCTAGCCCAAACTGGTAGGGGCGACCAAAGCGCACGATGTCTTCTAAGAGCTGCCGCTGCTGGTTGCACTTGACCGGAAACACCCCCCGATACACGCCTGCGTACTTGTAGCGGGCGATCGCCTTGGCGAAACAGGCGTTAATGCGCTCGATGCGGTCTTCGAGAATATCTGAAAAACGGATCAGCAGCGGCAGGTTGAGGTTGCGCTGTTTAATCGCCTCGACTAGCTCCAGCAGATCTAGAGAACCGCCGCGATCGCCCCTCGGTGACACCGTCAAATGGCCGTCGGCATTGATCGAAAAGTAGGGCTCACCCCAGCTGTGAATGCGGTATAGCTCCTCGCTGGCTTCGATGGTCCAGGCAGTAGTGGCGGCCTCTGGGGGTTGCAGCATATTTTGTAAGGTGGCCCAATGCAGGCGATGGGAGGAAGACAGGGGTGGTTGCTGGGCCATATTCATAGGGTGCAAGAGGCTCCGCTGATCAAGGGGGGATGGCAGCGGCTGAAGGGACTGCCGCTGTGAGGCGCGACCAAAATTGTAACAAAGAGCTACGCCAGAGTATCAGCCCCGGCCAGCAAAGACACCCTTCAGATCCCAGGAAAAGGAATTGTATGGGTTGTAAGAGTAGACGAGCCTCTTTTAGACGGATGATTTGGCCACTGACCAGGTCGTCGGCCGAAAGGCTGTGTCATTTGACAGGGCTACCGTATCGCCAGTTTGCTTAATTACAAATAGCCCCTGCTGGTAGGCATAGCGGTCTACCCCCTCGTCAATTTCAATGCCCGCCACGGCCCCATAGATGCGGTAGCCCGGGTAGTGGGGAAACGCCTGCCGAAACCGTCTGAGCCGCCTGAGAAAATCATCCACATCCTGCTTGGATAGACGCGACTTTACCTCAATCGCCACCGCCACATCGCCATTCACGGCAAAAATATCGATCTCCATCTCAGCCCCGGCACGCTTTGACTGCATACGCCGGGAAATTTCCTGTACCTCAATGCCCCGCTTCTGAAAGAGCCGAATCACGGCTGGAGCTACCAGGTTTTCGACGAATTGGCCCTAGCGAGTGGTCAGTCCTGCCGCCTCGCGGCTACTGTTGGCGGCAATCGTTTCAAGGCGTTCTAGGCGACGGTCAGCTTCGGCAGCACGACGGTCGGCTTCGGCGGCACGACGGTCAGCTTCGGCAGCGCGGCGGTCGGCCTCAGCGTTGAGCGCGGCGGCGCGGCGATCGGCTTCGGCAGCGCGGCGATCGGCCTCGGCCTGGGAGGTTTGAAAAAGAGCGTAGATGTCTGCAATGGTGACCGGGTCTGCCATGGTTCCGATTGGTGTAGAGCCTAGCTACCATCTATTATGCCGCTGGGACGCTAACGGTCAGACGAATACTCTGTGGCATAAGTGTGGCGACCAGTGCCCATCGCGGGGGAGCTAGGGAGCTCAGGGGGCCGTAACGGTAGGTATTTTTCAACCTTCGAGGACTGGCGCTGAGATGGCGATCGCCGCCGCCGACCGGCCGCACTGCACCAGTTGTCAACTAACCCGCACAACAAGCCCAGGTGATAGGATAGATAAGCACTTTTGGCCTATCTCCTGACGCTGTTGACCCAGTTTCGGTCATGCTCAGGTGTGGACATCGCCCCTTGTTGGGCGGTCTCTATTACGATTGACTAGGTACAAGAGACACTGTGCAATCCCCTACGCTGACCGGCCTGAATTCATGCTGAAGAACCTCCTCGGTGACCCCAACGCGCGCAAGCTCAAAAAGTATCGTCCCGACGTGGTCGAGATCAATCTGCTGGAGGAAGAGATTCAGCAGCTTTCCGACGAAGCCCTGGCGGCCAAAACGGGTGAGTTTAAGCAGCGTATCGAAAAGGGCGAAACCCTAGATGACCTGCTGCCCGAAGCCTTTGCCGTGGTGCGCGAGGCATCGAAGCGGGTGCTGGGCATGCGCCACTTCGACGTGCAGCTGAT
>JBARVK010000592.1:0-6408 GCA_049646225.1 Nodosilinea sp. | reverse complement strand
TCTGAGAACATCACTAAGGTGCTCTACCCCAATGACGAAACTTATCAGGGTAAAGAGCTACGCCTGCAACAGCAGTACTTCTTTGTAGCCTGCTCGCTGCAAGATATTATTCGCCTGCACCTGCGCGACAACGACGACTTGACCAATCTGGCCGACTTGGCGGCGATTCAGCTCAACGATACCCACCCGGCCATCGGGGTAGCCGAACTTATGCGTCTGCTGCTCGATGAGCACCATATGGAGTGGGAGACCGCCTGGCAAATCACCCAGCGCGCCTTTGGCTATACTAACCATACGCTGATGCCTGAGGCCCTGGAGCGCTGGTCGGTAAACCTGTTTGGCAAGCTGCTGCCGCGCCACCTGGAGCTGATTTACGAAATTAACCAGCGCTTTTTAGACCAGGTCAAGCTGCGCTATCCCAAAGATCCTGAGCGCCTGGAGCGGCTGTCGCTGATTGAAGAAGGCCCCGAGCGTCGAGTGCGAATGGCCAATTTGGCTTGCGTAGGCAGCCACGCTATCAACGGGGTTGCTGCCCTGCACACCGAGCTGCTGAAGCAGGAGGTGCTGCAAGATTTCTACGAGCTGTGGCCCGACAAGTTTAGCAACAAGACCAATGGCATTACCCCCCGCCGCTGGTTGTTGCAGTGCAACCCCCGCCTAGCTCAGCTAATTTCTGAAACCATTGGCGATCGCTGGATTACCCACTTAGAAGACCTCAAGCAGCTCGAAGCCCACGTGGACAACGCTGAGTTTCGCCACGCTTGGCAGGCCATTAAGCAAGAAAACAAGTGGAGTCTGGCTCGCTATATCAATGACACCCTGGGCCTAGAGGTCAACCCCGACTCAATGTTTGATGTGCAGATCAAGCGCATCCACGAGTACAAGCGTCAGCTCATGAATGTGCTGCACGTGATCACGCTGTACAACCGTATGGTGCAAAACCCTGGAGACCACGTTGTGCCCCGCACCGTGATCTTTGGCGGCAAGGCGGCCCCAGGCTATGCCATGGCCAAGCTGGTGGTAAAGCTGATCAACGCTGTGGCGGATGTGGTCAACAACGACCCCATGGTGGCCGGGCGATTGAAAGTGGTGTTTTTACCCAACTACAACGTGTCGCAGGCTCAGCGGTTGTTTCCGGCCTCGGATTTATCTGAGCAAATTTCCACGGCTGGCATGGAGGCCTCGGGCACCGGCAACATGAAGTTTGCCCTCAATGGGGCGCTCACCGTGGGCACTCTCGACGGTGCTAATGTGGAAATCCGCGAAGAAGTAGGGGCCGACAATTTCTTCTTGTTTGGCCTCACCACTGAACAGGTGGCCGCCTGCAAGGCCGTCGGCCACAACCCCTGGTACTACTACGACACCAACCCCGAGCTGAAGCGGGTGCTAGACGTGATCGCCTCGGGTCTCTTTTCGCCGAGTGAGCCCGACCTGTTTTTGCCGATTCTCGACTCGCTGCTGGTCGATGACCCATACATGGTGATGGCCGACTACGCCGCCTATGTGCAGTGCCAGGAGCACGTTAGCCGTACCTACGAGGATCGCGATCGCTGGATCCGCATGGCCATTCTGAATACGGCCCGGATTGGCAAGTTCTCTGCCGATCGCACCATTGCCGAATATGCCCGCGATATTTGGAAGGTGAAGGCGGTGCCGGTGGCTGGGGAGTAAACGGCTGGGGAGTAGATGGGTGAGGGAATTAACTCATTCACCCATCTACCCCTAGGTTTCTCCTCGCTTTGGCGGCTCTCTCAGGGCCGCTATCAGCAGACAGACGATGCCAACATTGATGCAGACATCGGCCACGTTAAAAATCGGAAAACGAATTAGCCGAAAGTCGAGAAAGTCAATCACCTCTCCGGCCAGCAGGCGATCGATGCCGTTGCCCAACGCGCCGCTGAGAATGAGCCCGTAGCCCACCTGCTCCCAGCGGTTGGGCAGTCGTGCTTTCAGGCCCAGGGCGATGAGGCCCAGGCTGACGGCCATCGATAGCCACTTGAGCCATTCGCCATTGTTGCTAAACAGGCTAAAGGCGGCACCGCTGTTGGTGACATAGGTAAAGTAAAAAACCCCTGGCCAAATAGGCAGGGAGTCAGGCGGTGTCGTGAGTTCAAAAGTTTGAGCCACCCACAGCTTTGTGAGCTGATCGAGGGCTAACCCAATTGCAGCAGCGATCCAAAACCAACGATTGCGAACTCTCATGGGCCTAGTAAAACAACAGCTGACGCAGCACTAGCGATAGCACCGCCACAGCACACACTACCACCAGGTGACCCGGCAGCGGCAAAATAGAGTAGCCCAGCAGCAGCTCCCAATAGGAGGCCGATACGGTCTGCAACCAGCCTAGCAGGGAGGCCAGAGTCAGGTAAATAAGGCCCAGCCCGTGAATGATACCCAGTCCGGTGAGACTGCTCAGGGCCAGGGTTTCAAGTTTGGGTGGATTTTGGAAGGCTAGGTAGCCACACACCCAGCCAGCGGGTATAAAGCCAATCAAATAGCCAAAGCCCGGCTCGCGCACATAGCTGAGCCCGCCCCCCTGGGTGAAGACCGGAAACTCAAACATTCGAAACAGGGCTAGCCCCAGCACCAGGTAGGCCACCTGCGACAGTGCCGCCGCATTCTTGCCCCCCACACAGCCGGTCAACAGCACCGCCCCGACCTGAAAGCTTACGCCCAGCGATAGCAGCGCCATACCAGACTGTCCCCAACTCCAGGGGGCGCTGAGGGTAAATGCTTCTACCCAGGTGGCCACAATGGTAAGAACTAACCCAATCAGGGCCCACAGTAGTTCGAAGGGGGCTAGCACCGACGATGCCTTCACTCGTTAGGGGCAGTGGAGAATTCAGACACTCAGATTAGCAGGGATTGTCAGCCGGGGTACAGGTTGGCCAAAAGATTTTGTCCGGCTAAACAGGGAGACAGGGCGGAGCTGACGATCGCCCAATAGAAGGCTGGATTGGTATTCGCTCCAGTAGTCAACGCTACTGATCGGCCCAGCGATCGCGCTTCATCCATAGCCAGAGGTAAATCAGGCCGGCAATAAGCCCCAGCAGCAGCAGCGTCAGCGACCAGGAGATCTCCCCTGGCCACTGACGCTCCAGCAGCAGCCCCAGCAGGTAGCCCCCTCCGGGGACGGCGATGACTGACATCGCAACTTTGCCCAGAAACGTGCTCAGCCTGCTGTTTTTCGCCTTAGCCGACAGATTAGACAGTTCCGGTTCGTCGGTCGTTGGATATTTCATGGCGTTAGGAGGCTGGTTGTAGGGCTAGTTCCAGGTGCGCTCGCCTGATTCGTCCACGCGAGCCTGACGGATGACGTCAGAGATTTCCTCAGCGTCTTTGATGTGGTGCAGGGCCTTTTGGCCTTCTTCAGGGTCGTCTACGACGAAGTAGGTGGGCACCACAATATGGTCACCGGTAATGTCAGGAGCATCGACGGCAACCTGCTGGGACTTCTCCTCTAGAGTTTTTTCGCCATCTACCATATCGCCCGGATTCAGCACCAGGTTTTCGTTTTCTTCCATCATCTTTTTGTGGGCCGCTTTTTGTTCAGGCGACACGTCTTCTGGAGCCAGCGGCTGATGAATTTCCTTGCGCTGATCGGTGTTTTGGTCAGATTTTTGGGTAGCCATATTGTTCTTCCAGGTCTACAACTGGTTTTACCTTACTGATTCAGCCAGGGGGGCAACATCGCTCTAAGGAGACAAAACTTCTGTTTCTAACCTGCGATCTAATTCTTCAGGCAGACTGTCTGCGGTTGGTTTCGCTACAGGCTCTGGCACGCGCAGCATCAGCAGGGCAGCCAGGGCAATCAAAACGCCCCCCAGGGCGAGGGCCGAAAGCCGATTGCCGTGCAGCAGATGGCGCATAACCCAGCCAAAGCCCAGCGACATGACGATTTGAGGTAGGGTGACAAAGCCGTTAAATAGCCCCATGTAGACGCCGCTCTGGTTAACCGGCAGGTCATCCATCAGCAGCGAGTAGGGAATTGACAAAATGCTGGCCCAGGCAATGCCCACTCCCACCATAGAAAGCAGAATGGTGTAGCGATCGTGCACCAGCAGCAGGGAAAGCAAACCCACGGCCCCCGCCATAAGGCAGACGGCGTGGGTCGTTACCCGGCCCCAGCGGCGGCTCAAGGTGGGAATCAAAAACGAGACCCCCAGACACACTAGATTGTAAAAGGCCGTGCAAAGACCGGCCCACTCAACCCCTTGGGCATAGCTGAGCGACTCGCGGTTAGGTGCCTCCAAAATGTTGCGGGCGATCGCATTGGGCAGATACAAAAACATGCAGTAAATGCCCGCCCAGCTCAGGGCCTGTACTCCCGCCAGCTGTCGCATCATGGGCGGTAGAGAGGTCATTGCCTGGGCGATTGCCCGGATCGGTGATAGACCCTCCTTAGCATCCTGGGGCTTAGGCTCGGTAGACTCAGTCTCTGCCAGCAGGTTTGTTGAGTGGCCTAGCTCAGGGGGTGGTTCATCTACCGTCCAGAAGGTGGCTAGGGTACTCACCAGGCAAACCACTGCTCCTACCCAGTAGGCACGACTAATCACGGTGGGTATGCCGACTTCGGCAAACTCAGGTGCCGGTCGAAGGTGAAAAAAATACTCTAAAAGCCAGGGCAGCCCCGCCGCGCAAATGGCCCCCAGGCCAATACATACACCTTGAATGGAGTAGCCCCAGGTGCGATAGCGAGGCGGCAGTAGGTCGCCGACGAAGGGGCGGCTGGGGGCAACGCTAATGTTAAGGGCCAGCTGCAGCACCCAGTAAAACCCTACCGCCTGGGCCAGACTGGTCGATAGGGGCAGCAGCACCAGCATGATTGCTCCCAGCACGGCACCGCCCAGAAAATAGGGCTGGCGCTTGCCCCAGGGGCTAATGGTGCGATCGCTTAGCTCTCCTACAATAGGCTGGGCCAGCAGCCCCATCAGCGGGGCTCCCAGCCACAGCAGCGGCAGCTGGCTGACATCGGCCCCCAGCGACTCGAAGATGGCGCTGGCATTGGCCAGCTGCAGACCGTTGCCGATCTGCACCCCCCAAAAGCCTAAATTCATCGTAATCAGCAGGCGAGCGCCCGGACGATCGACGGTCATAGGTCACAAAGCGGTAGCGGGCAGATCGGTCTTATCTTGATTAGGCAGGTGACTCACTACATCCTTCCCAAGGTGCAGTTTGCCCCTGCCTCGGGTTCCTCAATGGCTGTACTACAGCCCAATACCGGCTACCGCACCCCCGTCAACCCGGTAGTTGGCCCCAACTACAAAGCTAGATTGCTGAGAGCACAAAAAGGCAATCACAGCTGCCACTTCCTGAGGCTTGCCCCGGCGCTTGAGCTTCAGGTGGGGGCGTTTTTCGTCGAGGAACGTGGCGATCGCCTCATCTACATCGGTACCCATTTCCTTGGCCCGCTTTTCCATCATGGCGTCGGTCATGGGCGTCTCGATAAAGGCCGGTGCCACCGAGTTGACCAGTATGCCATCCTCGGCGTAGGCCTTTGAGAGGTTTTTGGCAAAATTAAGTACCCCAGCTTTAGCCGCGCAGTAGGGCATTTCATCGGTGTAGGGCTGCACTGCATCTTCAGATGCGATCAGTACGATCCGCCCCCAGCCCGACTTACGCATGACCGGGATAAAGGTGCGGCAGAGTCTAACCGCTGCCATCAAATCCACTTCGAGGGCTTCTAACCAGTCGTCATCGCTAATGTCTAAAAAGTCTCCAGTAGCCCCGGTAATACCGGCACAGTTAACTAGAATATCGACTTGGCCATACTGGTCAAGAATCTTATTTTTAGCGGCTTCAATATCATTTAAATTCCTCAGGTCAGCCTGCACGCCCATGGCCTCACCAACCTGCTTCAGGTCGTCTACAGCCGCTTTGAGCTTGTCATCGGTTTTGTCGAGTAGCGCGACTTTGACACCCTCATCGGCCAGTAGCTTGGCGGTAGCGCGACCAATGCCTGAATCGGCACCTGTTATCACGGCTACCTTGCCTTTTATTCCAAACTCCATCTGTGTTCTCCTGATTCCTGATTTGTCGAACTATTACACGAATCTTAACAGTGCCGTTTTTGGGGAACCATCCGCCTTTTTATAGACTTATGCGAGACGTTTGTAGCCAAGTCAAGCGATCGCGGGTTTCTCAGCACAAAAAAAGGGAGCAGCGAACTACTCCCTTTTTCAAAAGCCAAACACATGGCTTTTAGCGATATCTCGCTAACCGATGATTAGTCGATCGCTTTCTTGACGCTATCTTTTACGTCTTCTTTAGCATGCTGGGCTTTGGCCTCGCCTTGCTTGGCTTTGCCTTCCATCTCTTGGGAGGTATCACCAGTAACCTTGCCGGCAGCTTCTTGGGCCTTACCCGCAATGTTTTTACCAGTAGCTTCGGCTCTATCTTGGATACCCA
>JBARVK010000591.1:0-8215 GCA_049646225.1 Nodosilinea sp. | reverse complement strand
TGGCAAATGTGTTGATAAATAGGGAGGCGATCGCCCATCTGGTTGTTTTTTTTTAACCTGGATGGCGTTGGGTATTCCAGCTAGTTTGCTGATTGCTCGGATCGCTAAAATTCCCCTTACCTATCCGGTTCCCCCCCAGCACAAGCTACCCCTGCTGCTGCCGCTGTACCTGCTGGCCCCGGTGGCGGTTGAGATCCATCGTCGCCTGGGGGCTGGTAGCTGGTCAGACTACGGTATCGCCTGGAATCAGCCCTTTTTGGGGTTGATGGTGGTGGGTTTTGCGATCGCGGCGGGCGGTGTAGCCGCCCTCGTCGCGTTGCAAGTGGGCTTGGGCTGGCGTCGATGGCGGGCTGGGGAGCAAAATCTAGCTCTGTCCTCGGTCACTCATCCCCAAGCTCCCGAGGCATTGGCACCCATTCCGGCGGCCAATACACCCTCCCCAGGACTGGTGCTGCTGGCGGTACTGGCCCTGGCCCTATTTGTCGGCTGGATTGAAGAACTGGTCTTTCGAGGCGTGCTGGTGAATGGGCTAGGCCAGGCGCTACCTCTCTGGCTGATGGCGATCGCCGTCAGCCTAATTTTTGCCGTCTCTCACCTGGTTTGGGATGGCCCCGCTGGTGCGCCTCAGCTACCGGGCCTGGCGGTTATGGGGGCGGTGCTGCTGCTGGCTCGCTGGACGGTCGGGGGCAGTCTGGGGCTGGCCTGGGGGCTGCATGGGGGGTGGGTGTTTGCGATCGCCGCGATCGATGCCCTGGCCCTGCTCAGTCCTGGTAAACATGGCCCCACATGGCTAGTGGGATTGCCCGATCAGCCGCTAACCGGGGTGCTGCCCCTGGGCCTGCTGGTGCTGACGGGGGTAGGGCTGTGGGTGTTTGGGTGAGGAGATGGGGTGATGGGGTGATGGGGTGATGGGGTAATTCCCACAAGGGAGCTTAGGGAACGAAGAGTTGTCTATTGCCTTCCTTCGTTCATCTGCCGCAGGGTTATCAGGGTGATAGGCGTTAGCGGCTGCCAGCGGGTGAGCGAGCCCACCCGAACGCCGTGCTGTACCTGAATTTGACGCAGCTGAACCGACCAGGGGCGTGGGCTGATGGCGGTGTCATCGGCCCACGCCAGCACCGTGCCCGTGTGCTCTAGGGTGGCCAGGGCCAGGACTATACGCCCCTGGGGCCGGAGGCGGTGGGCACTCAGGTCGAGAATCTCGCTCAGGTGACCGCCGCTGCCGCCGATAAAAATGCGATCGGGGTCGGGCAAAGGGGCTAGCGCGGTAGGTGCAGAACCATAAATCGGGTGCAGGTTGGCGTTGCCCAGGCGGCACTGGTTCTGCTGAATCAGGCTAAAGCCAGCGGTGGTTTTCTCGATCGCGTACACCTGGGCCGTGGGGCAGAGCCGATTGACCTCCACGCTGACCGACCCTGTCCCCGCCCCAATATCCCAAATTACCTGCCCTGGCCTGGGGTCGAGATCGGCCAAAATTTGGATGCGAATATCGCGCTTGGTAATCAGGCCGGGGCGATCGCCAAAGGTAGCAAAAGCGCGATCGGGCAATCCCACCAGGGGCAAATCGTCGCTATCAAAAGCCTGCTCCTGACGCTGCAGCACGACCACATTGAGGCTGGCAAAGCGTTCTGAGACGATGTCTTGGGCGGAAAACTCCCGCACCTGCTCACCATCGTCGCCCAGGTTCTCGCCCACCCAGAGACGGTAAGCCCAGGGCAAGCCCAGATCCAAAATCAGCTGTCCCAGGGCAGCGGGGGTGTGGGTGGGGTCGGTGAGCACCGCGATTAGCGCGTCGCCTCGGCGCAGGGCAGCGATCACTTCGTCGAGCGATCGACCGTGGGCGCTGACCAGCGTGGCCCCCTGCCAGGGAAGTTTAAGGCGGCTAAAGGCTAGCTGCACCGCGCTCAGGTGCGGGTAAAAGGTAAGGCTTTCTGCGGGAAGATGGTCTAGCAGCAATCGCCCTAGGCCAAAGAAAAGTGGATCCCCCGAGGTCAGCACCACGACAGTTCCAGGCTGGTCGGTCTCCAGCCAATCCCGCAGGCGATCGAGGGTAGCCTTGAGGTCACTGATCGGCCAGCGCTCGGCGTTGCCTTGGGCAAAGTAGCCGAGCTGGCGGGGGCTACCCACCAGCACCGCCGCCTGCTCAATTAGGGCCAACCGGCTGGCGGTTAACCCCTCCCGCCCGTCTGCGCCAACGCCTACGACACAAATTGGGGTCATAGCTGCTCCCAGGCCAGCACCAGCAGGGCGTTGAGCATAGCAGCGGCCACCGCTGAGCCACCTTTGCGCCCGTCAACGCGAATCTGCGAAACAGGGGTCTGGGCCAGGCGCTGCTTCGAGGCTTCTACGGCGACAAACCCCACTGGGGCACCGATCACCAGAGCGGGCTGGGCCTGGCCAGCGTCAATGCGATCGCACAGCGCCATCAGGGCCGTGGGCGCATTGCCAATCACCACCAACGCATTGGGGGCTTGCTCTAGGCAGCGCAGCAGCCCTGTTTCAGTCCGGGTACGCCCTGGTTCGGCTGGGTCTCCCACCGCTACCGCCGTCAGCAGCGGATTGTGAAACGTGCGTTCCACCATGCTAGTGACGCCCTGGCGCACCATAGTCACATCGACAACAATGGGGCCGCCGCTAGAGAGGTGCTGGAGGGCAGCGGCGATCGCCCCTTCTCCAAACACCACCAAGTCCTTAAGCTCAAAATCAGCGGTACTGTGAATCATCCGCCGAACCACGGCATACTGGGCCGGGGTAAAGTCATGATCCCCAAACTCTTGATCTATCAACGCAAAGCTTTCTTCTAAAATGGGGCTTTGCACCAGCTCCGCCATAGAACCCCAGCCTCCAAACGACCCAACCCAGAACGCCCTATCATCCCACACCCACACCTCCCCATCTCCCTTACCTCCCATTCTTTCCCCTCAAACCCGACCCACCCATCCACCCCCCTCCCCATGCCCGCCTACTACTTCTGGGGCGACGACGACTTTGCCCTGCAAAAGGCCGTACAGGATCTGCGCCAGCGCACCCTCGACCCGGCCTGGGCCAGCTTCAACTACGACATTGTGCCGCCCGAACTGGCCAACGGCCCGACCCAGGCGCTCAATCAGGCTATGACGCCCCCCTTTGGCCAGGGGCAGCGACTGGTGTGGCTGCAAAATACGGGCCTGGGTCAGCGCTGTCCAGAGGCGGTGCTGGCGGAGTTTGAGCGCACCCTACCCCAGCTGCCTGAAACGACAGTGCTGCTGCTGACCAGTGCCGCCAAGCCCGATGGACGGGCCAAATTCACCAAATTTTTCAAGACCCTAGGGGAAATCCGCGAGTTTGCCACTATTCCCCCCTGGAAGACTGACCAGATTCGACAGCAGGTATCCAGCGTGGCCCAGGCGCGCCAGCTGGCTCTAGAACCAGCCGCCATTGACCTCCTGAGCGAGGCCGTGGGCAATGACAGCCGCCAGCTCCACTTAGAGATCGACAAACTGGCCCTTTACTGGGGCGCTAATCCACAGCCCATTCCGGCGGCGGTAGCGGCAGACTTAGTCACGGTTTCAACCCAAACCAGCCTGAAGCTGGCCCAGGCTCTAAAGCAGGGCGATACACCCGTGGCTCTGGCTCTAGTCAACGACCTACTCGATCGCAACGAACCCGCCCTGCGCATTGTAGCCACTCTAGTCAGTCAGTTTCGGCTGTGGCTGTGGCTGAAGGTGTTGATTCAGGCCGGTGTGCAGAGCGATGCCGAGATAGCCGCCGCCGCCGAGGTGGCCAACCCCAAGCGCATTTACTTTTTGAAACAAGAGGTGCGATCGCTAGGTCTAGCCCAATTGCAACGTATCCTACCTTTGCTACTAGAATTAGAGTCTGACTTGAAACGGGGACGAGATGAACGCGCTACTCTACATACAAAAGTTATAGAACTCTGCCAGGAATTAAGGTCTGGGGGCGAATAACCTCAGGTTTGGAACTCGTGTCGGTACGGCCCCGTCTGGGCTGGGAGAATTGGTAAGCGACACCGGAGTTGACTTTTCTACACCCAGCAGACGTTTTAACTAAATTATCGAAACAAGGCCTTGGAGCGCGGGGCCATTCTGGTTAAGACCAGCACAGGAGAAATACACCTAATGATGCAACCGTTTATTCACCGTTTACCCCTTGCGAACCCTGGCCGCAGCGTCGTTATAGCCGCCGCACTGGCCAGCCTCAGCCTGCTCGCCGGAGCTGGCACTCAACTGCCGTCGGCAGCGGGTCACTTCACGCTGGGAGCCGTCTGGGCCCAAGATAGCAGCGTCTCGCAGGAAGATGTGATCGGCTATGCCACCTCAGTCCTTGAGATGGATGCTCCCCGCAACGAGGCCCTGAGCCAGATCAGAACGCTGCTGACCGGCACCGGGCAAGATCTCAGCAGTATTGACATGGGCTGCACCAGCACCGCCAGCCTCAACCAGCTGCCCCGCAACCTGCGCTCCAGCGTGCGCACCATTGTCGTCAATTACTGCAATCGGGCCAGTGATATTGTCAAGGCCAACGGGCTAACGCCGCGTCAGTTCAACGCCATTACGGCCGCCCATCCCCAGGACCCGGCCCTGGCCGAGCAAATTCGTGCGGCCATGATTGATATTCAACAGCAGTCTGCCAACGGCGGCACCCAGTAATGCAATTTATCGACCAAGCTGAAGTTGAGGTGATAGCGGGCGACGGCGGCGATGGCACAGTGGCCTTTCGACGCGAAAAGTACGTGCCTGCCGGAGGGCCTGCCGGAGGCAATGGTGGCCCCGGTGGGTCGGTCTACCTCAAGGCCACGACCCAGCTACAAACCCTGCTCGATTTTCGCTACGCCCATCGGTTTAAAGCCGACAACGGCCAGCGGGGCGGCCCCAAGAACATGACCGGGGCAGCCGGGGCCGATCTCTACCTAGAAGTACCCTGTGGAACTGCGGTCTACGACGCCAAGACCGATGAGTTGCTGGGGGATCTAGTCACCGCTGATCAGGTGCTATGTGCCGCCCAGGGAGGCAAAGGTGGCCTAGGCAACCGCCATTTTTTGAGCAATCGCAACCGTGCCCCCGAGCACGCCTTGCCAGGGCTACCAGGGGAAGAACGGAGGCTGCGACTAGAGCTGAAGCTGCTGGCGGAGGTGGGCATTGTGGGCCTGCCTAATGCCGGTAAATCAACGCTGATTTCGGCTCTCTCGGCGGCCCGACCCAAAATTGCCGACTATCCGTTCACTACATTGATCCCTAACCTGGGGGTGGTGCGTCGCCCCAGCGGCGATGGCACTGTCTTTGCCGATATTCCGGGACTGATTGAGGGGGCACATCAGGGGCTGGGGCTGGGCCACGAGTTTTTGCGCCATATTGAGCGCACCCGGCTGCTGCTGCACGTGGTCGATGCCACCGCCGAACAACCGCTTGAGAATTTTCACACGATTCAGCAGGAGCTAGAGGCCTACGGTCGCAATCTCAGCGATCGCCCCCAGGTCTTGGCCCTCAACAAAGTCGATGCCCTCCCCCCAGAGGTACTGGCCGAACTCGTAGGTCAGTTTGAGGCCCTGGTGCCCGGGCCGATTCACGCTATCTCGGCCGTGGCCGGAACGGGTCTGGGGCCAATGCTACAGCAGATCTGGACCTGGCTCGACCAGAGGCCTGTGGCAGCTGTCACCCCTGAGTTTCCCGAGGCCCTCACCCAACCCTAGGCCCTAAACCACAAAGAGTGACCCTGAACCATAAAAAGAGCGCCATTGAACCCGCTTCGAGGTATCTACCGTTACTTGGAATACAGTCTTGGGGCACCTTAAGCCAGTGTCCCTGCAAAGAGTTAGGCGTTGGCCATGAGTGGTTCTGTAATTCCGGTGCAATCTGAGGATAAAGCGAGGCTAAGCGACGATCAGCCCAGAGCCGCGATCGCCCCACCCTGGCCAGCCTGCTCGCTCCAGGGGCGATCGCCGGCAGAGCGACTACAGCAACGCAGTCAGGCAATTGCCGCGCTCGACTTGGCCCCCGACCGCAGCGTTCCCGCCTGGGACGAAGCGGCGCAAATGGCCGCCCGCTTTTTAGGTATGCCCCTGGTCATGGTCACTGTGGCCCACGGCCTCACTGAGCAGGTGCATGCTGCTTTTGGCCTATCGTTGCTGGGGGTCGGCAACCCGGTATCACAGCAGCGTCAGCTCTCCCTCAGCGGGGGCCTGGGGGGTTATATTCTCGACAGTGAACAGCCGCTGGTCGTACCCAATATCTGCGAAAACCCGCTTTTAGCCGAGAGCGAATTGGTCCAGAGCTACGGCATCAGAGCCTACTGTGGGGTACCGCTGGTGACCAGCGAGGGCGTCTGTTTGGGCGCTCTCGCCGTTATGGATTTGCACCCCAGAGCATTCAGCGATAAAGACCTAGGGTTTTTGACTATGGCGGCTCGCTGGGGCATGAGCGAATACGAGCGCCAGAGGGCGATCGCACGGGCAGACCTGGCCCCGTCTGTGTCCCAGGCCAAACCCTGCGATATAGAAACCATCGTCGACCAGGTGCGCCTCAACTTGATGGGTCAGCTCACCCAAGAGCTGCGGAATCCGCTGACGACCGTGCTGGGCATGAGCACCATGCTGAGTCGAGAGATCTACGGACCGCTGACCCCCAAACAGCGAGAGTACACCGACATTGTGCACCGCAGCAGCCAGACCTTGGTCACCCTAGTCGATGAGCTCATTGACCTCAGCCCTAGGGAAGCGGAGCACGCCGAACTGGTGCCCACCACCGTCGATATTGAGGCCCTAGGACAGCAGGTGGTGGCCGCCCTCACCCCGCTAGCCGAAAAACACGCCCAAACTCTGACCATGACGGTAGAACCAGGGGAACCCCACTGGATCTTAGACCAGCGGGTGGTGAAGCAGATTTTGTACCACCTGATGGTTGGCATTATGCAGGTGGCTGGCGACAACGGCACCCTGCGCATTCATGCCTGCCGCCGAGGTCAGTCTCTGGCCCTGGCCCTGTGGTTGTTCAACCCCTGGCTGGGGGAGGGGCTACCCCCAGAGGTCACGGCCATCCTGCGCACCCCAGCGGCTAATTTTGCCGCCGATCAAGTTCCTCGCCCCCTCCTGGGGTTGCTGCTGGGTCAGCACCTGGCCCAGCACCATGGCGGTCAGGTTAGCGTTCAGGGCCAGGACGAAAGCACCTGTCGGCTAGTGGTGCTGCTGCCCACCCTAGACCCTACCGTGGCTCGCCCAGAGACCAGCCACGGCGCTCAGCCAGGGGCTACCCACTGGCCCTGAGACAGCCGTGATGGGTTTACGCAAGCTTAACCAAAAGCCGACGTCTCCTTAAGCTGAGTCCGACACCATAACCTATGGGATACAACAGATCCTGGGGGCTAGCTGGAACCGCCGATAGGGCCAGCAGCGCTGAATCGATGCCCGCCTAGAGGAGTATCGATACTGTCTTGGGACTGCCCACGCCGTTATTCATTGCTTGGCCCTGTGCAACATGTAACCCCTGGTCTATTGCCATTGTCGGGTGTGCAAGAGCGCATATTAATTATTGATGACGAAGACTTGATCCGCGAAACCGTAGCGATGGCGCTCTGTCAGCAGGGCTATCAGGTCGTTACCGCCGAGTCGGGCCAGCGAGCCGTAGAGCTGATTTTTCCGGCCGCTGAAGCGGGAATGTCCAGGCTACCGATCCATCTGGCGATTGTGGACCTCATGCTACCTGGGGTAAACGGTCTCGATATTTGCCGCCTGATTCGCCACCACAGCCTGGACATTCCCATTTTGATTTTGAGTGCCAAGGGCACTGAGATGGATCGAGTGGTAGGGCTAGAGGTGGGGGCTGACGATTACCTGCCTAAACCCTTTGGCATGCGAGAGCTGATTGCCCGCTGCCGGGCACTGCTGCGGCGGCAGCAGTGGACAAAGGCAAAACCCGATCAGGCCATTGTGACCTACAAAGATATCGTGCTCTGTACCAACGAGTTTAGGGTGACGGTGGCCGGCCAGGAGGTTAACCTGTCACCCAAAGAGTTTCGCATTTTAAAGCTGTTTATCCAAAGTCCCGACCGGGTTTGGTCCCGAGAGGAGCTAATTCAGGCTGTTTGGGGCACTCATTTCGTCGGCGATCGCAAAACTGTAGACGTGCACATTCGCTGGCTGCGGGAAAAAATTGAGGCTGATCCGGCAAATCCGCAGTACGTGACAACTCTGAGGGGGTTTGGGTATCGGTTTGGGTAGACG
>JBARVK010000590.1:0-1507 GCA_049646225.1 Nodosilinea sp. | reverse complement strand
TGTTTGGAGAATAACGTGGATGGAGTGAGGTGGGGGAGCTGGGGCGTGGGGGAGATGAGGGAGATGGGGGCTAAAGCAGCGCTAAGGGTTAGTGAAATGATGCTTTCAAAATTCTTTGTCGTGAGGACTTTCAATGCTCAATCTGTGGGTAACCACCAGCGGCACCTGGATCAATGTGGCCACTGTTGTGCTGGGTACGGCTCTGGGCCTGATGCTGCGCAGCCGTCTGCCGAAGTCGATGCGGCAGATTATTACCCAGGCGGTGGGGCTGATGACCCTGGTGATTGGTGTATCGATGGCGGCCAGTTTGTCGGCGATCGACGCTGGCCCGATTGACGGCATTATTCTGGCCCTGCTGGTGATGGTGGCGGGCGGTCTGCTGGGCGAGTGGGGGCAGATCGAGAAGCGGCTGTCGGTGCTGGGTGACTGGCTCAAGGCCAGGGTGCGGGGTGGGGGACGCTTTACCGAAGGGTTTGTGGCGGCTAGCCTGCTGTTTTGCATTGGCCCGATGGCCATTGTGGGCAGCCTCAACAACGGTCTGTCGGGCGACAATACCCTGCTCACCCTGAAGGCGACGATGGATGGGCTGGCCGCGATCGCCCTGACCGGTACCTATGGCATTGGCGTCGGCTTTTCGGCCCTGAGCGTGCTGGTGCTGCAAGGGGGGCTGTCGCTGCTGGCCAGTGGCTCGGGGGCGATCGTGCCAGACCCGGCTACCAGCCCCCACGTTTTGCTGATTACCGGCACGGGCGGGCTAATGATTTTGGGCATTGGTCTCAACCTGCTGGAGATTGGCCAGGTGCGGGTGGCCTCGTTTCTCCCGGCGCTGCTGCTCAGCCCGCTAGCGATCGCCCTGGCCCAGCGACTGTGATTCAACACCAAACCCCTCGCCGTTGCCTATCAGAGAGGCTTTTGAACCTGCAGGCAAAGTTCTCAAGATCGTTTACATGACGTCGTCCAGCCTGAGGGCGAGGTTAGGGAAAAGAGCCGACGTCAGCGGCTGACCCAAACGATACTGCTGTTTGTGGTACGACTCCTCAATCAACCGACATACCGTGATAGTCGGTTGCTTTGGTCTACCAATAAACTCAATGCCTCCTAGCCCGCGAAAATCAACAATCCAATATTCCTCAATCCCCAGTAAGGCGTACTCTTCAACCTTGCGGGCATAGTCGTCTTGCCAATTGGTGCTGACGACTTCGACAACCATCGCGATTGCCTGTCCAGAGGTAATCACCGGTTCTTTTTGCCAAAGCGGTTCGATCGCCAGAGCGGCTTCGTCTAAAACCACAACGTCGGGGCGTAGGGCGGTTGCAGTGGCCGCTGGGGGTTTAATTAAGCAGGTTTTAGGAATCGTCCAGCCTCGGTTGAGACGAAGAATTTCTGCAAACAGATATCCAGCCAGCTTGCCAGCAACTTGTTCGTGGGGGCCAGTAGGTTCCAAATTTCGCAGTTCCCCATCGATGAGTTCGTAGTGGGGGTTATCCCCGTACTGAGCTAAAAATTC
>JBARVK010000589.1:0-9113 GCA_049646225.1 Nodosilinea sp. | reverse complement strand
GTGCCGCTGCGACTGGCTCCAGGAGCGCACCATTCCAGGCGGTGATACCCCTCTTCTCCCTAGAGAGACGATCATTTTCTTACCCTGACATAAATTGCGATCAACAATCTATAGCCAAAGGACAGTTTTCGGGTGGGTATTCTAGGGAAGAGCAGCCCCGCAATTGTCGTCTATTTGGTCTTAGCACAGTTTTTATGAGCGCCCCACTGCCACCGACTGAACTCACTGCCCCCTCCGATCGCCTTCCTGAAGGTCGACCTGTCGTGGTACAAACCCAGGGGCTGACTAAGGCCTATCGCACTGGGTTTTGGCTCAATCAGCACATTACGTCCCTAAAAGATTGCTCCCTGACGATCTACCAGGGCGAAACCTTTGGGCTGCTAGGCCCCAACGGCGCGGGTAAAACCACGCTGCTCAAAACCCTGCTCGGCATCATTCGCCCGACCGCCGGTAGCGCTACGCTGCTGGGCCAACCCCTAGGAGACAGCGCCGTGAAGCAGCGGATCGGCTATTTGCCTGAGAATGCTTACTTCTACGACTTTTTGACCGGCTGGGAGTTTTTGCAGTATACCGCTGGACTGTTAGGCCTCTCGCGGGCGGCCCAGCAGCGCCGCATTACCGAACTGCTAGACCTGGTCGGGCTGCCCCTGGCGGCGGCCAAAAAGAAGCAGCTGCGTCAGTACTCAAAGGGCATGCTGCAGCGAGTGGGTATGGCCCAAGCCCTGATCAACGACCCCGATGTGGTGTTTTTAGATGAGCCGATGTCGGGGCTTGACCCCACCGGACGGTTTCAGGTGCGGGAGATTATTTTGGCTCTCAAGCGGGAGGGCAAGACCATCTTTTTTAACAGCCACATCTTGTCAGATGTAGAGGTGATCTGCGATCGCATCGCTATCCTCGATCAGGGTGAACTGGTTGCCAAAGGTAGCCTCGACAATCTGCTGGGCACCGCTGACCAGTACGTGGTCAGCGGACGCGGCGGGCGCGTGGCTGAACTGGAGCCCTGGCTTGACCAAATGACCGTGCAGGGCGACCTCTGGCGCGGCCACATCAAGGGCGATCCCTATGCATTTACCAAGCAAATTTCCCTGGCTGGAGGGCACCTGATTGCCCTCCAGCAGGCTCGCCCCACCCTAGAAGAGTTTTTTATGGCCCAAATCCGGCAGCGTCAATCAGAGGGATAGCCCCAGGGGAGGGGAGACTGTCTATGGGAGGGCGAACCTGATTAGATCGCTGCTGGCTCGGCATGGGCTACACGGCGGCTACGACCATGGCAGAGCGCGGCGGCAGCGTCAGGCTGTCGCTGCCCCAGGCGGCGCCGTGGTAGGCGAAGACCTGCTCGATAGATTTTGCCCCTAGAGCGAGAGCCTCGGCTGCCAAGGTAATGGTCTCCTCCGCGCCAGGGTTTAGCGCCACGATGACGCGATCGCCCCCCAGGCTGCGGCTAAAGACATAGGCCATGCCCTCGGCGTGCAGCACCTCGTAGGTGCCCGTGTGCAGGGCCGGGTAGCGGTGGCGCAGAGCAATCAGCTCGCGGTGAACCTTGAGCATGTCTTGGTGCCATTCTTTTTCGGGGGGAAAGGTGCGGCGACAGTCGGGGTCAAGCTCGCCTGGCAGGCCAACCTCATCGCCATAGTAGAGGCTGGGGGCCCCCGGGAAGGTAAATAGCAGCAGAGTCGCCAGCACCATGCTGGCGTCGTCTTCGCTCACAACAGAGTAGATGCGGGCGACATCGTGGCTGGAGAGCAAATTGAGCTGAGTGAGCTGAATCTCCCAGGGGTAAAGCCCTAGCAGGTGCTGAATTTTGGCGGCGTAGCCTGCCGCATCCAGGGCGGGGTAGGGGTAGTAGTGGGGATCTTCGACCAGATCCAGGCGAACGCGATCGCCTGCCGCGAAAGCAATCGTTGGTCCGGTGAATAGGTAGTTCATCACCCCGTCAAACTGGGTGCCGTCGAGCCACTGGGTGGCGTCGGTCCACACTTCGCCCACGATGTAGGCCTCGGGGTTAATCGCTTTGATGCGATCGCGAAACTCTTGCCAAAACCCCTCGGTCTTGACCTCAAAGGGTACGTCTAGCCGCCAGCCGTCGATGCCCTGGCGCACCCAGTATTCGCCCACCCGCATCAGGTACTCTCGCACTGCTGGGTGGTCATGCTTAAAAGTGGGTAACGCCCGGTTATCGACCCAGCCGCGGTAGTTGGCGGGTAGCGTTCCATCGTAGGCCGACAGCGGCCAGCCCTCTACCTCAAACCACTCCAGCCAGGGGGAGTTAGGACCGTTTTCAAGAATGTCGTTAAAGAAGAAAAAACCGCGACGACAGTGGTTGAACACACCGTCTAGCACCACCTTGATGTCTTTAGCATGGGCCGCTTCTAGCAGGTCAAAGAAAGCTGGATTCCCCCCGAGCAGCGGATCAACCTGGTAATAGTCGTGGGTGTGGTAGCGATGGTTGGAGGCCGACTGAAAGATCGGCGTCATGTAAATGGCCGTAACACCTAGATCCGCTAGGTAGTCAAGCTGTTCAGCCACGCCCCACAGATCGCCCCCTTTGTAGCCAAAGGGGGTGGGGGGCGTTTCCCAGGGTTCTAGCGATACAGCCATGGCGGGGTGATCCAGATGCCGCTGGGTACGGGCAAACCGGTCGGGAAAGATCTGGTAGAAGACAGCGTGCTTCACCCAGTCCGGGGTTTGTAAAGCCATGGATATTTGCCTCGATTTCTACCGTTAGGCTACCGTCATCTGGGCGGAGTGACCACGGCAAAACACCTTCAACTCTTGCCTGCCGTCTAGGTTTCTACCATATGGGTATACACCCCGACATAGCAGCCGCTAGGGTGGTGGCCCAGTAGATACAGGTTTACATCGACAGTCCCGACTCGATAGCAGTGCAGATCTTGAAGATGGGCCTGCAACACCTCCTGCAGATGCTTATACCGCTGGGTGAGTTGGCCGCCCTGGGGAGTACTCCAGTAGAAGTTGTCGAATATACGCCGGAAGAAATCCTCGGCGGACTGGTGCTGAAAGCTCTCAGCATTGGCACCGAGCTGCTGGCCCAGAGCGGTGGCATCTAACTTGGGGTCGGCGTAGATGGCGATCGCCAGGGGGGCATCGGTTTCGCTGGGGTACCAAAGACCGGCGATCGCCTCCTCCAGTTCCGTTAGACAGGCAACAAAATCGCTGTGATGGGGCTGAAGTTCCATATCAAGCTGCTGGTAGGGTTTTCAGAATGCCCATAGCCTCGGCTACGTGGCCCTTGGGGTTGAACTGCGAATTAAAGATGTGGCGCACAACTCCCGCTTTATCGATTACGTAGGTTACTCGACCTGGCAGTAGCCCCAGGGTAGCAGGTACGCCGTAGGCTTTTCGCACCGCCCCATTGGCATCGCTGACCAGGGTAAAGGGCAGATTGTGCTTGCTGGCAAAGGCCTGGTGCGACTCGGGCGAGTCGCTGCTGATGCCAATCACTTCGGCCCCCACCGCCGCAAAGTCTTCGTAGCTGTCGCGAAACGAGCACGACTCTACCGTGCAACCGGGGGTGTCGTCTTTGGGGTAGAAGTATAGCACCACTGCCTTTTGGCCCTGAAAACGGCTCAGAGTGACTGGCTCACCCGTTTGATTGGGCAGCGTAAAATCGGGGGCCGCCTCGCCAACCTTAATCGCCATAGATGCAATCCTCCTGCACAGGGGTTAACTGTTCTTTAGAATACTTAATAAAGCCTCCCCAGGTTCGTCAGATGCACGCCGTTTCACGGGCTGACCGATTGGGGTCCTTGTCCTGTCGCCTGCTTTCTCATTCTTCCTAGCCCTAGCCCTATGTCTACGCTTGTCTGGTTCCGCAATGACCTCCGTCTCCACGACCATCAACCCCTTGATGAGGCTCTGCGAGTTGGGCAGCCGATTGTGCCGATCTACTGCTTTGACCCGCGCCAGTTTGGACAGACATCCTTTGGCTTTGCTAAAACGGGGGCCTACCGGGCCCAGTTTTTACTGGAGAGCGTGGCCGATTTGCGGCGATCGCTGCAAGCCCTGGGCAGCAACCTAGTCGTGCGGGTCGGTAAACCCGAAGACATTATTCCAGATCTGGTCAAGGCCCACGGGATTGAGACTGTCTACTGGCACGAGGACGTCACCGCTGAAGAACGGCAGGTCGAGCAGGCCCTAGAGAGCAAGCTGGCGGCCCAGGGCTGCTCTAGCGAGGTGTACTGGGGGGCCACCCTCTACCATCCCGACAACCTACCCTTTGATATTGCTCGTCTGCCCGAGGTATTTACCCAATTTCGTAAAAAAGTGGAGCAGCACAGCACCGTCGATATGGCTCTGCCCACCCCGGCTAAGCTACTGCCGCTGCCCGCGATCGATCCGGGTGCGTTGCCTACCCTGGCTGATTTGGGGCTTGAGGCCCCAACCCCGGACAGCCGCGCTGTGCTTACCTTCGTCGGGGGCGAAACCGCTGGCCTAGAGCGCCTCAACCACTACGTGTGGGAAGCCGACTGTCTCAAGACCTACAAACAAACTCGCAACGGCATGGTCGGGGCCAACTACTCCACCAAACTCTCGGCCTGGCTGGCGCTGGGCTGCCTATCGCCCCGGCGCGTTTACGAGACCGTACAGAACTACGAAGCCGATCGCATTCGCAACGACTCCACCTGCTGGCTGATCTTTGAGCTGCTGTGGCGCGACTACTTTCGTTTGATTTGCGCCAAGCACGGCGATCGCGTGTTTTATCCATCTGGCCTGCGGGGACTCCAGATCGACTGGAAGCAGGACTGGGCGCGCTTTGATGCCTGGCGAAAGGGCGAAACGGGCTTTCCCCTAGTCGATGCCAATATGCGCGAACTGGCTTGCTCTGGGTTTATGTCAAACCGGGGCCGACAAAATGTGGCCAGTTTCTTAACCAAAAATCTTGGTATTGACTGGCGCATGGGGGGCGAATGGTTTGAGTCCCTGCTAATTGACTACGACGTGTGCAGCAACTACGGCAACTGGAACTATACCGCCGGAGTCGGCAACGACGCTCGGGGGTTTCGCTACTTCAATATTCCCAAACAGGCGAAGGATTACGACCCAGAGGGCCTCTACGTCAAACACTGGCTGCCCGAGCTAGACGCGATTCCCGCGGCCAAAGTACACGAACCCTGGAAGCTTCAGCCCGTTGAGCAAAAGCGATTCGGTGTCACCATCGGCGTCGACTATCCACAGCCTGTAGTGGACTTACTTAAATCAGTAAAAGCTAACGAAAAAATTTATGATGCCGCCCGCCCGCTGCGCTAAGGGGTTTGTCTCACCTAAACTCAAGCAATTTTTGAGGGCAAAATTGGTAGTCCACAACCGATTGTGTCAGGGTAAACCCCAGGTATCATTGTCGTTTTTAAGCCTGCTTTGGCAGTATGCAACGCCATCGAGAGCCGCTTTACAAATCCATTTATCGTAGTCTTTGTAACGGCGGGCAATGTTGAGCTAACATATAATCTAAGCAGTGTTGAAAACGCCACAGTTAATTCCTAGGTATCCATGAGGAAACGTTCGATGGATAGCGAGAGTTGCGGCGGCAAATCCAGCACTATTTCGATTCCATAGATCAAACCTTTAAATCAAAACCTTAAATCAAATCGTTGAATCAGCCATTTAACCTATAACCCCAGCTTTGGACGGCCGGGGTTTTTTGTGGCTAATTTAGCATTGCGATCTGCAGATTCCCGCGCCCACGCCGCACCTCCTATACAGAGGCAGTGATGTGCTTAGCGATTTCGGCGGCATACTGCTCGGCGTTGAGACCCGTAACCAGATGCAGAATGTCATCCTGCAAACGCATGATGCCCTGCACCCCGACTAATTGCAGGGCGGTTTCATCGATTGCCGCGGGATTGGTAACCTCTACTCGCAGGCGAGTCAGGGCCACGGGGTCTACGGTACGCAGGTTATTGGCACCGCCTAGGGCCGCCACCATAGCCATCGCTTTTTCAGCCGCCTGGGGGTCGGGAGGAATTTTGGCCAGGTCGGGAGAGGTTTGATCGACAAAGCCCGCCGCCGGAGCCTCCACCGCGTCGGCCTCGGGCCCAGCGGTTTTGAGGTAGTCGGCCATATCGGTTTTGAGGTTATCGGACTGAGGCCCAAAAATAGCCTGGGCGTTTTGCCCCATTTGCAGCACGCCGGAGGCCCCCAGCCCCTTGAGACGAGGGACATTGACCTTGGCCATATCGTCGACGGTGACCCGCAGGCGGGTAATGCAGGCATCTAGGTTTTTGATGTTGCTGCGACCGCCAAAGGCCAGCACTAGAGCCTGGGCCATTTTGGCCTTGTCGCCGGTGATCGCCGCTGTGACCGTGTCGGCCTCAGTGTCAGACTCGCGCCCCGGGGTCAACAAGTTGAAGCGGTGAATGGCAAAGCGAAAAATGAAGTAGTACAGCCCTGCAAACACCGGAGCCAGGGCCGGAATCAGCCACACCCGGGTGCCCAGCCCGTTGAACAGCACAAAGTCGATCAGCCCGTGGGAGAAGGTAAAGCCCATTCGCCCACCCAGGGTGACAAACAGCCAGTCGGCCAAGCCTGCCAGCACGGCGTGAATGGCAAAGAGCTGGGGCGCGACGAATAAAAACGAAAACTCAATGGGTTCGGTGATGCCGGTTAAAAATGAGGTCAGCGCTGCGGAGATCATCAGGCCGCCGACCTGCTTGCGGTTTTTGGGCTTGGCACTGTGCCAAATGGCGATCGCCGCCGCCGGCAGGCCAAACATCTTAAACCAGTAGGCCCCGCCCAAAATACCCGCTGTCGGGTCGCCCGCAAAGAAGCGAGCAATATCGCCCCGCACAATGTCTCCGGTGATCGGGTCTTGAAAGGAGCCAATTTCAAAGAAGAAAGGGACATTCCACACGTGGTGCAGTCCGAAGGGAATGAGCAGCCGCTCAACAAACCCGTAGACCGCCACCGTTAGTGGAATATTGCCACCCTCGGCTGCCGCCTGGGCAAAGCTGTTGATGCCCGCTCCCACCGGGGGCCAGATCACGCTCATCGCCAGCCCGGTGAAGATAGCGGCAAAGGCCGTAATGATGGGCACAAACCGCTTGCCCGCAAAAAAACCTAGGTAACGCGGCAGACTGATGCGAAAGAACCGATTGAACATGTAGGCGGCAATGCAGCCCATGATCAACCCGCCAAACACGCCCGTATCCAGCGTTGGGATGCCGAGTACTGTCGTAGTTTCCAGGCCGAGGCCAATGGCGACAGTACCCAGGGTGGCGAGAAACACCATCAGGCCCACGGTGGCCGCCAGGGCCGAAACGCCGTCATTGCCGGTGTAGCCGATCGCCACGGCGATCGCAAAAATCAGCGGCAAACTGGCAAAAATGGCGTCCCCCGAGCTTTTCATAATGGCCGCCAGCCATTCCGGCAGCCACCAAAACTTCGGATCGCTGAGAATACCCTGCTCAATCTGCTGTAGCTCAATCAGGCGAGCGCTGCCCAGGCCCAGCAGCAACCCAGCCACCGGTAGCACCGACACCGGCAGCATGAGCGACTTGCCCATTTTTTGCAGCAGCCCGAAGGCGTGGTTCCAGGTTTCTTTGATGTTCATGGGTTTGGATCAATGAGGGGATGGGGCGATGCGGGGGGAGGGGTGATGTACATGCGAAGCGGTTTTTCATAGGGTGGGGATGACAAGCTCGTGCCCCAACAACGGTTCAAGTCGTGGTACGACACCGAGCGCAACGCTTGCCGCCGAAGGCACCCTACAGATCCTCTAAGGGCACCAGCTCCCGTACCTGAACCGCCGAATCCAGGTTCAGGGCCTGCTGCGCCAGGGCCTGACAATGGGCAAAACTCAGCGATCGCACTTGGGCCTTCACCGCGGGTATGACCGGCACGCTGACGCTCAGTTCTGTCACCCCCAAGCCGATCAGAATCGGCACCGCCTGGGGGTCGCCTGCCACACCGCCGCAGACGCCCACCCATTTGCCGTGCTGGCTGGCCCCCCGCACTGTCAGGTCAATCATGCGCAGCACGCTGGGGTCGAGGGCATCTACGTAGGGAGCCAGCTTGGGATGGCCGCGATCCATGGCTAGGGTGTACTGGGTTAGGTCGTTGGTGCCAATGGAAAAGAAATCGACGTGCTGGGCAAAGCGCTCCGCAGACACCGCCGCCGCCGGTACCTCGACCATAATGCCGATTTCGATCGCGGGTACGCCCAGCGTTTGGCGCTCCTCCTCCAGCATGGCCTTGGCCATGTTCAGCTCCTCCACGCGGGCAATCATGGGGAACATCACTCGGGCTTTGCCAGCGGTCGAGGCTTTGAGAATGGCCCGAAACTGGGTGCGCAGCAGTTCGGGGCGATCGAAACCCAGGCGAATCCCACGCTCTCCGAGGAACGGGTTTTCTTCGTGGGCCATGGCCAGGTAGGGTAGGGGCTTGTCGCCGCCCACATCCAGGGTGCGAATGATCAGCGGGCGATCGCCCAGCACCCGTAAAATGTCGGCATAGATGACCTCTTGCTCTGCTTCGCTGGGGGCAGCACTGGCCTCCATAAAGATAAACTCTGTTCGCAGCAGGCCCACCCCCTCGCCGCCCACCTTGAGCGAGTCTTCGGCGTCTTTTTGGCTGCCAATGTTGGCCACGACCTCAATGGATTGCCCGTCTTGGGTGATGGCCGGTTCAAAGGCGTGTTCTAGATCTTGCGCCTGTTTCTCCCGCTGTCGGGCAATGCGCTGCTGGGTTTGTGCTAGCTCAGTGGTCGAGGCGTTGAGCCGCAGCCGCCCTCGGGTGCCATCGAGAATGACCGGGGTGCCATCGGCCAGATCGAGGCTGCGGGGCTCAATGCCCGCGATCGCCGGTAGGCCCATGGAGCGCGCCAGAATCGCCACGTGAGACGTGGAACCCCCAGCCACGGTGGCAAAGCCTACAACTCGGGTAGGGTCAAGGTTGGCCATATCGGAAGGGGTGAGGTCTTCGGCCAGCAAAATCGTATTGGCCGGAACATCCAGGGTTTCAGCTTTTACCCCGGTCAGCAGGCGCAGCACGCGATCGCCCACGTCCCGCAAATCATTGGCCCGCTGGGCCAGCAGCTCGCTCTTGAGCCGGGCCAGCTGGTTGGCCTGGGCGGTGTAGGTCTGCTGCCAGGCAAA
>JBARVK010000588.1:0-6544 GCA_049646225.1 Nodosilinea sp. | reverse complement strand
CGTTGCAGTTGCGCCAGCAGCAGAGGAATATCGTCAACTCGTTCTGTGATAACGGTTAGGGGGGTATCCATAACCCAAACCTAACCTAATTGGCTGACCTCATTTAAAAATAAGCGAACCAGGAGTTTACACTTATATAAAGAAAGGCATGCTCGGGAAAGCGGCCTGAGTCCCTGCAATTTTATTGAGTACTATTCGACTATGTTCACGATTGAGTTGACGTTGAAGCACACGGCTATGCCTCTCTCGGTGCAGAAGAAAGAACAGAGCGAAGCAGAAGCGCTCTATAACTCACTTACGGAAGGTCTGCGTAGTGGTAGCGGACAACTGGTTGAAGTGGCCTGTGATCAGCAGCCCCACAAGCGCATCAGCGTACTGGGCAGCGAGATAGCGGCTGTTCAGATTTTTGAGAAGAGCGGTACAGCTACGGCATCAGGACGCCCCCCTGGCTTCTTTGCGCTCAGTAGTGATCAGTAACAACTACTGTAGGGAGCCTAAACTGTTGCCTGGCGATATTGTGACGGCTAAAGATTCTAGGGCTATTAAGGTCAATAACTTGCAGTTTCAATGGCCGTCTGGGCAGACGGTGCTGAAAGACTGTTCATTGACTGTTCTGCCTGGGGAGTTTTGTATGCTGCTGGGCAATAACGGCAGCGGCAAGTCTACCCTATTAAAAATTTTGGGAGGGTTGCTGCAGCCTCAAGCGGGGGAGTGGTTCATCGAAAAACCAGTCGGGTTTGTGTTTCAAAACCCCGATCACCAGTTGGTTATGCCAACAGTGGGGGCTGATGTCGCGTTTGGGCTGGTCGATGAGCACCTTCCGCTAGCGGAGATTCGCCGTCGAGTGGATGATGCCCTGGCGGCGATCAATTTATTAGAACTGAAGCGGCGACCTATTTACGCTTTAAGCGGTGGACAAAAGCAGCGGGTGGCGATCGCAGGGGCGATCGCCCGTCACTGTCATGTGCTGCTGCTCGATGAACCTACGGCCCTGCTCGACCCCGATAGCCAGATTGACTTGGTGAAGCGAGTGCGAGACTTAGTCAAAGAGCGGGGGTTAACGGCGCTGTGGGTCACTCACCGATTAGTGGAGCTTGACTACTGCGATCGCGCCTTTTTGCTGGAATCAGGACAGGTCCTAGACGAGGGCGACCCCAATCGTCTCAAGCATCGCCTACAGACCTAGATGGAGTGTTTGAAGTACAGGATGCAGGGCTTGTCACACCTGTGCCGTCGAGGCTACGGGGCAGCTGAACCTGAAATTCTTGGTAATATGGAGGCTTGAGTCATTTATTCAGGTTGTTATGGTTAAGCGTTCTCCCTTTGACAGCACCCAAGTTATGCGACGCACCGAAGACCTGATTCGGGCTGCATCCAACCGCTATCGGATTACGGTGCAGGTGGCCAATCGAGCCCAGCGACGACGTTTTGAAGACTTTGAAAATTACGAAGACCCCAAAATGAAGCCCGTACTGCGGGCCATCATTGAGATGTCTGACGAACTGACCCAGCCTGAAATCATCGGCGAATAGGCTCAAATGGATCGGCCAGCCCTAACCGAGCAGCGGTTTACGAAAGAAGGTGAGGGGTGGCGTTTGGGCTGGGATGCCGCCGCACCTGACTATAAGGGCCTGCTAGGGGGTAAAACCTGGGCGATCGAGCTAACCGAGGCTGAGTTTTATACCTTTCGTCGATTGGTAAAAGACATTAATCAGACCATGGAGGCGATCGCGGCTGAGCTGATGGATACAGAGCAAATTAGCTGCGAAGCCGAGGCGGATGGCCTTTGGCTGGAGGCAGAGGGGTTTCCTAGCGCCTACAGCCTGAGGTTCATTCTGGCATCGGGTCGTCGCTGCGAGGGTGCATGGGATGCCGCCGCCGCCCAGCAAATCGTTCAGGCTATTCACCATCTGACGCTGTTTTAGTCCTGTCGCAACGTACCTGTGGATTGAGCCAAGGCCTCCCTTGCTAGTACCTTTGCGCTGCTTTAGAAGTTTCAAGTGAGAATGGCTGCAATTTTTCCAGTTCTATCAGTGTTGTGTACTTCATGTGCTAATCTAGGTAAGCACGATTGAAATAGACCGGGGCGTAGCGCAGCTTGGTAGCGCACCACTTTGGGGTAGTGGGGGTCGTGGGTTCAAATCCCGCCGCTCCGATAGACTGAAACCCTCCAGCAATGGGGGGTTTCGGCTTTTAAACCTGGCGATCGCGCTGTGTCGGTTCGCAATAAACAGCGACACAGGCTGACATAATTACGCCATTGCAAGACATGCCGTGTCAAAACCGCAGGGGTGCCCACCAAAAGGGTCACTAAGATACGACTCGCCTGCTGAGACGACCAGACAGCCCGGTTCGGCACCCGGTGATAGCGCTGGCATTGAGGCTTCTCACTTAACCCCATCACCCGCAAAATCTGGCTCACCGTTCGTTTCTCCGAGGTCAGCAGTGCCTCTATTACTAGTACTCTAAGGCGAAAGTAGATCTACCCTTAAATAGTAGATCTACTTCTGCCTCAGAGTACTAGCGGCCATGGACATACCCAGCGCAGATGCTTACGATGCAGTAGCGACCCTAACATTCATGCCCAATGCCCCCAACCCTAAATGAACCTCTTTCCCTCGACATTTTTGAGCAAATCAAAAGCAAAGCAGGCGCTCCCTTTGACAACACCTATCGGGCTGTGCTGACACTGGCTGGAGCGACCTACGTCCAAGGCTTTGTGGTTTTGGATAACGGGCAGTACGCGCCTATCGAACACGCTTGGATTGAACTGGGTGACGATATTATCGATCCAACGCTACCGCATATAAATAAGACCCGGCAAGACATCTACTACTTTCCCGCCCAAAGCCTCAGCATCAAGGCATTAAAAGCCTCTGTTGAAGAGGCCCGAGAAGATTACCCAGATGATCCTCCGCTGCCGATTTACGGTGCTCCGCCCTACGAGTATTACGGTGACGTAATGCTAGGGGGAAAAGACTATGTGAATGCTTATCAAGCAGCCGAATTAAAGAGCAAAGAACTCAAGGCAGCTAGAGCAGAACGCAAACAAACAACCTGACGTTGTCAAATCACTATGTCTGTTTAACCCAAGCCAAGACGTCTTCTAGCCTTTAGGTGACCCGCCAAAAGTCGGCCTGGGGGGCTGTGGTTCGGGTAATTTGTTGATTGGCTTGTGCCCACTGGGGCGGTTCGTTAAACCAATGCATCGCGATCGGACTGGGAATGACGCGTCCTCTCTCCCCGCCCTGTTCTCCAGATTTCTTTTCGGATGAGTACATCTCTAATTTTGACCCTGAAGCTAGACCAGGCCACCTTTGAGCGGGTCAACACATTACGTCAGCAGTACTTTCCCCCGGAGCGTAACGTCGTTCCTGCCCACGTAATTTTATTTCATCAGCTACCGGGCGACCATGAATCGGCAATTTCCCACAGCCTCAAGACCCTGTGCGCTCAGACAAGGCACTTTCCTGTCTCGTTGCCCTCGCTTCAGTTTTTGGGCAATGGCGTCGCCATTACCGTTAGTTCCCCTGAACTGAGGCAAGCACACAAAACCCTAGCAGCGACCTGGGACACGTGGCTCATCCCCCAGGATCGCCAGGGCTATCGCCCACACATCACCATTCAAAACAAAGTGAATCCCGAAACAGCTCGCCAGCTCTACGAAGACCTGGGGGCGCGCTGGCAACCCAGGACGGGCTGGGGAGAAGGCCTGCTGCTGTGGTATTACCGACAAGGCCCCTGGGAGTTAGCCCGGGAATTTTGCTTTGCCCCATAGCGTTTGCCCCGGATTTACGCATTCATACGGGGCGGGTGCAAAGGCCGCCGCGACCATGGCCCCAGCGGTACTATAGAGCAACGGTGCGGCGCGATCGCCGCCCGGGGTGTTTCGCCAGCCCTGCCTCCATGGATCTCTTTGACCACAGTCGCCAGGAACAGATTGGCCGGGATGCGCCCCTGGCGGCGCGGCTGCGACCTCGCACGCTGGATGAGTTCATTGGCCAGGATGCGGTGGTGGGGCCGGGGCGACTGCTGCGGCGCGCGATTCAGGCCGACCAGCTGTCGTCGCTAATTTTTTTTGGCCCACCGGGCACGGGCAAAACCACTTTGGCCCAGATCATTGCCAACACCACCAGCGCCCACTTCATCGCGCTGAATGCGGTGCTGGCGGGGGTGAAGGATATTCGGGAGGCGATCGCGGCGGCCCAGGACCTGCGCGGCCAGTACGGCAGGCGCACGATTCTGTTTATCGACGAGGTACACCGCTTCAACAAAGCCCAGCAGGATGCCCTGCTGCCCTGGGTGGAGAACGGCACGGTGATTTTGATTGGGGCCACGACCGAGAACCCCTACTTTGAGGTCAACAAAGCCCTAGTCAGCCGATCGCGCATTTTTCAGCTCAAGCCGCTGGAGGCCGCAGACCTGTACCGGGTGGTGGAGCAGGCCCTGGCGGACAACGGCCGGGGCTATGGCGATCGCCCCATTCAGCTCGACCCCGATGCGATCGACCACCTGGTGAATGTCGCCAACGGCGACGCCCGTGCCCTGCTCAATGCCCTGGAGCTGGCGGTGGAAACCACCTCTCTCGACGAGACGGGCCGTATTCACATCACTCTGGCGGTGGCGGAAGAATCGATTCAGCAGCGGGCGGTGCTCTACGACAAAGAGGGCGACGCCCACTTTGATACCATCAGCGCCTTTATTAAGAGCGTGCGCGGCTCCGACCCCGATGCGGCCCTGTACTGGCTGGCTCGCATGGTCTACGCCGGCGAAGACCCCCGCTTTATTTTTCGCCGCCTGGTGATTTTAGCCAGCGAAGACATTGGCCTGGGCGACCCCCACGCCGTGACGGTGGTGACCAGCTGCGCCGCCGCCTTTGACCGAGTGGGCATGCCCGAGGGGCGCTATCCACTGGCCCAGGCCGCGATCTATCTGGCGACGGCTCCTAAATCCAACAGCACCATGGGCTTTTTTGACGCCCTCTCTGCGGTGGAGCAGGAGCGGGAAGCGGAGGTGCCCAACCCCATGCGCGACGGCAACCGCGACAGCAAAGGCTTTGGCCACGGCAAGGGCTATCTGTACCCCCACGCCTACCGCGACCACTGGGTCGAGCAGCAGTATTTGCCCCGCGGGTTGCAGGGGCAGGTGTTTTACCAACCGTCGCACCAGGGCTATGAGGCCACTATTCAAACCCAGGTGGCCCAGCGGCGCGAGGCCCAGCTGGCGGCCCTGGTGGATGGCGGCGGTGCCCTGCCGGAAGCCCTCACCTACAGCCCCGACGACCCGGCCCGCGATCGCTGGCTGCAGCGCACCCTCAGTCAGGCGGGCGACCAGCTGGGAGAGATCCGCGATCGCATGTTTGAGCTGGCCCCGCCCCAGCGCCACCACCGCATTCTCGACCTCAACGCTCGCACGGGGCTGCTCACCTGGGAGGCGCTGCGGCGGGTGCCCGAGGGGGGCGTCTATGCCCGGGTCCATACGGCTCAAGACCAGGTAGCGCTGGAAGAACAGGCGACTCAGCTACCGGCCCTGACCCGCCCCGTGCTGGTACACGCCGACTTTGAGGCCCTGGCCGCCTACCTGGAGGCGCACACGCCGGGGGTACGTTTTGAGCGAATTGTGGGCCGCAATGCCTTTGGCCAGGTGGTCAACCGCGATCGCTTCGTCGAGATTGTGCAGGCGTTTCTGGCCCCCGAGGGGGTCGTGGTGCTGGCCGAAACTATTCCCCGCCACAGCCAGCGAATTTCGGCGCTGGTAGATGCTAGCGGTTTGAGCAAAGCGCTAGTCAAGCGCTGGCACCAGGCTGAGGATGCGATCGCCCACTCCACCACCGATCCCCGCTTTAACTGGCAGGCCGACACCCTGGAAACCCTCTTTCGCAACGCGGGCTTTACGGTACAGCTCACCGACGATGTTTTGCACAGCAGCATCTACGTGTCTGCTGCGCTGCTGCAGCGGTGGTTTGCGACCGGCAGCACGCCGCCCAGCTACCGCGATCAGCTGGCGGAGCACCTGAGCACCAAAGATATGGCGACGATTCAGCAGAGTTGCCAGCGGCAGCTGCAGGGAAAGACCGTGCAGTGGCGATCGCCCCTGGTTTACCTGGTGGCTAGAGCTACTCCCTAACGGCATCAAGCCTGAGTCAATGCAATTACTTCTTGGTCGAGGCGATCGCCAATTTCGTCTTGAGCAACATCCAGGTCGTAATCCATCTGCAAGCCCAGCCAAAACCGGGGCGATGTATTGAAATAGCGAGCCAGCCGTAGAGCGGTATCAGCGGTAATTCGCCGCTTACCCAAGACAATCTCATTGATCCGGCGAGCGGGAACTCTCAAAGCCAAAGCAATTTGATTTTGACTGAGGTTCATCGGCTTGAGGAATTCTTCTAAGAGCACCTCGCCAGGATGAATGGGCATGAGCTTATCTTCTTGCATATCTCGGCCTCAGTGGTAGTCGACGATTTCTACATCCAAAGCTTCACCGTCTTGCCAGACAAAGCAAATTCGCCATTGATCGTTAATGCGGATACTGTACTGATTGGCTC
>JBARVK010000587.1:0-4893 GCA_049646225.1 Nodosilinea sp. | reverse complement strand
GCCCCAGGGTGTTGATCGGGTCGAATCAAGTTTTTATACCTCCCCAAAAGCCCGTCTAAAGCCTTCTGATAGCTTTGAAATTAGGTCTTTTGGCCGAATCTCGCATTCAGATTGTGTGACAAACATCACAGAAGAATGACCGTAGAATCACGGTGTCAGGTTGGGAAACTCACACTTCACACAAACTTGATACAGCTACATTAGAACGTAAATCGCTGGTCATCTACCCAGAGTTATGCCTTCTCCCCCACCCTCGGAAACGCAGCAGTTTAACCGCGATGTGCAGTTTTTACTCAAACCCAATAATCCCCATGCGCGATCGCTGCTGGCGTTTATCAAGCGCACGATTCGTCAGTTTGGGCTAGAGATCTACATCACCGAAGTCGATATCTTTGTCGAGGCCTACCTGCGGGGAGTCAGGTATACCCAACAAAATCAGGCGCATATTCGTCAGCCCAAGGCGTGGATGCGGCGCACCGCTTACAACATTATTCGCGAGTGCAAGCGCGATCGCCTGCGCTATTCCGCCGCTGCCTTTGACGAACTCATGCACCAGGAACCGACGGAACCCGACCGTGCAGTTCTCGGAACGGTCAGTGATGAAGCGATTACCCAGGCTATCAATGCGGTGCTCCAGGCTCTAGACGCACTCTCGCCCGGCGATCGCGACCTGATTCAATGGAAGGTGGTCGAAGGGTTGACCTGGACTCAGGTGCAGGCCCGGCTGGTGGCCGAGGGTGAAGACCGCGTTTCTCAAGCCACCCTGCGCAAGCGAGGCCAGCGCGCCCTAGAGCGCCTGCGGCACGCTTACCATATCGTTCGCGGTGTCCCTGATTCCCTTCACCTCAGCGACGATCTGCCAGATCATCTTGACACTACGGACCTAGACTGAGGTCTGAGACTGGCGGTACTGCGATCCGCCGTGATGGAATCGGTCAGGCGGCGGCCAATTGACCACGGTGCCGATTGCATCAATTGTTGAACAATATCGGCCCGTCACGGGCTAAATTCCTCCGTTTATAGACCCGCAACATCATCCGTCAGGGAATACTATATTCAGCCTGAGGAGTAAACTTAATTGATACTCCAAAATGGATCCTCATAGAGCCGGATTGTTATAGCAAGCGCCCACTCGACGGAGGCATTCTATCCTCCTCTAGGGCGCTGGCTGTGGGGCAGGGCGCTATCTCAGCTGCTGCAAGCGGCCAGGATCCGCGTTCTGAGCGCGGTCCCCAACGCTATCACTCCGGTTGAATAGTTAGCTGTAGGAGTGCCGACGGCCCTTACCACCGTCTCAGTACCGTCAAAATTGGGTGAACCCCTAACGCTACATGGCCAATTCCGCTAGCTCCTCTGATGCCATATCCCCGGTTCGCGCTGGGGATATGGCTCAGCGGACATCCAACCGCCCTGGCAGTGGCCCAGACATTGCTGAAAGCCGTTTAGAAAATCACCCAGAGCAAACCTTCAAGCTGACCTTTTGGGGCGTGCGCGGCAATATTCCAGCCCCGGGGGCCGATACGGTGCGCTACGGCGGCAACACGGCCTGCGTAGAGGTATTGGTAGGCCGCCAGCGCCTCATTCTCGACGGCGGCAGCGGGCTGCGGGTGCTGGGGTGCCATTTGATGAATCAGAAACAGCCCGTTGAGGCCCACCTATTTTTCACCCATACCCACTGGGACCGCATCCAGGGGTTTCCATTTTTTGCGCCCGCCTTTGTGCCTGGGACTCAGCTTAATATTTATGGTGCCCCGGCTCTCAACGGGGCCTCCATCAAGCAGCGCCTAATGGATCAAATGCTGCGGCCCAATTTCTTTAAGCCCCTGCAGACCATGGCGGCCACGATGGCCTTCCACAATATTGCCGCCGGAGACTCCATTTCCCTGGGCGATGTGCTGGTAGAAACCTGGAGCCTCAACCGCCATACGAGCGCTCTGGGGTTTCGGGTGAGTTGGCAAGACCACGTGCTCGTCTATGCCACTGACACCGACCCCACCCAAACCAGGGTCGATCCCAATCTGCTGATGCTGGCCAGCGGAGCCGATGTCCTCATCTTAGACGGCACCTACGCCGATACGGCCTACTCAAACCCCAATGGCGCTGAGCTATCGCCCTGGCACAGGGGGGTCGAAGTAGCCCAGGCGAGCCAGGTAAAACAGCTGGTGCTGTTTCACCACGACCCCTGCCACAGCGACGACGATCTCGATCATCTAGAGCGCGAGGTACAGACTCGTTTTGCCCCTGCTCGGTTAGCCCGCGAGGGAATGACCCTAGACCTGATTGAGGGTTAGCGGCTGCGTCGTTGGTCACCAGAGCTAACCCAATCTCTCCCTTAGGTCGGCTGCAGCAGATCGCCACGCACCCAGCCAGTGGTGCCTGCGTAAATAACCTGATACCAAATAAAGCCGTCTTCGGGATTGCCCACTCGATCGAGCACATCGACAACGGCGCGGCGCGGCGCGGTGCCCACGATAGTGCTGCCCAGACGCGGCCCCGATCGCAGCCGAGCGGCTTCGGCAGATAAAACCAGGGCTGGGGTGCCGGGGGCAAAGCTATTGCCGCGAAAGCTGCTGCTGCCAGGCGGGACTCCCACCACAGTGTTGAAGCCGGGTTCCAGCCGCACAGTACTGCCGTCGGCGGCGACAATTTCTAGCTCGGTTTCGCCCTGTACGTTGATGCGGGCAAAGCGATCGGCTTCGCCCCTTGTAGTGTTGTAGACGGTTTGATCGCGGGTGCTGGGTACTAGCTGAGCCGGTGCGCCCTGCACCTCTACGATGTCGGTAACCTTGTTGTAGAGGTTCATAAACAAATCGCTACCGCTGCGGTAGACGCGCACCGCCATTGTCGCCGTTTCAAAATAAAGGACCGTTTCAACGATGCTTGCCTGCGCTAGTAGCAGCGTAGATGACTCCACAGAACTGGCAGGTGCTAGACCCGGAGGTGCTGCGGTCAGGCCAGGGGCGGCCAGCAGGCTCAAAGCGGCCAGAGACGGGCAAACTTGTTGAACAACCCGGTTCATAGTACAGCGACCTGCAATGACTAAGAGAACGTGGGGCCGGGGCAGAATCGCCACCTGAGTACCCCAGCGTAACCTTACTGCAAAACGCCAGAGTTGGGCCACCGGACCACGCGAGTGAATTAAGCCAGGGGCATCGAGAGACTGGGGTCGCTATGGGGCGCGACGACAGCACCTCTGCCTAGGGCGGGAAACAGACGCACCCGCTGAGATGGTACCGTTACCCTGACCCGACTGCCCAGCGGAATGGCGCTGTCTAAAGGAAGTCGGGCATAGAGCAGTCGGCCTGTGGATGTTTGCAGGCAGTATTTGTATTCGCGGCCTAAAAACTGGCGATCGCGCACCACAGCCTCACCTCTGGCGTCTTCTACCAGGGCCATATCTTCCTGGCGCACCATCAGGTCAGCCTGGTCGGGCTGGGCTCCGGTGGTCTCGGCAAAGCAGCCAACCTCGGTTTGCCAACCCTGGGGGGTAGGCTGGGCCGGTAAGAAGTTGGCCTGGGTCACAAACTCGGCCACAAAGCGTGAGGCTGGCTGGCCATAGACGACTTCTGGCGGGGCGATCTGCTCTAGCTGGCCCTGGTGCATAACAGCAACGCGATCGGCTAGCGCCAGGGCCTCTTCTTGGTCATGGGTGACAAAGACCCCAGAGGCGCCCACCTGGCGCAAAATATCGCGCACCTCCTGGCGCAGGTAGAGCCGCACCTGCACATCCAGGTTGCTGAAGGGTTCATCGAGCAAAATAATCGCCGGACGCGGAGCCAAGGCGCGGGCCAGAGCCACTCGCTGCTGCTGCCCCCCAGAGAGCTCGTGGGGAAAGCGGTGTTTGAGGTCGTCTAGACCCACCAGGGCGATCGCCGCTGCTGTTTGTTTGGCGATATCGGTCGACGTTAGTGCTGCAGCTCGCCGCTGGCCTCTGCCCCCGCGCCGCTGGAGACCAAAGGCCACGTTCTTTTCCACCGTCAGGTGCGGAAACAACGCATAGTCTTGGAAGACAATACCTACATCGCGGTGCTCTGGGGGGATCCAGGTCGCTCCACTCACCGGCTGACTGCCAATGTAAAGGGTGCCGCGATCGGGCTGTTCAAATCCAGCAATCAGCCGCAGCAGGGTCGTTTTACCACAGCCCGACGGCCCCAGCAGGCCTAAAATCTCGCCCTGCCTCAAACTCAGGCTGACCTGGTCTACCGCTGGCGGCAGCCGGGGGCTATAGCACTTAGTGACGGCATCGAGGCGAAGAATATCCGGTGAGATCATAGCCTGGCAAAAATACTGGGGCGGCAGGGCCGCTAGACAAAACGCACAGCGCTAGGGCGACGTTATTGAAAATGCTGTTCATTAACTATACCGCTCGCTTGGCCATCCTAGGCCCGTAGGCGATCGGATTGATGGCCAAGATGGTGTCTAGATCTGGGCACTCCAGCCTGCTTGGAACCTCACTCTAGGTAAATGGATCGACACCTAGCCAGGCTCAGCCCGCTGCCTAACGGTGGCTCTTATTAGCATTAAGTGTCGATCCCTGCCGACGCTACAACGACGGATGGAGCAGCCAGCGCCCAACAGGCTAGCGGACTAGGCCAACTGCAGCGCTGTGGCAATGGTCCAGGCATCGACCAGCAGCAGCAGCAGGGTAAACCCCAGCAAAATGAAGTACATCCAGGGCTGGGCCAGGGGTTTAATATCCTGGGTGTCGATGCTCGTATAGGTCTCCACAAGCCCTACCAGCCGGGCAAACCCGCTCACCCGCATCGGCAGCAGGTAGGCCCGCTGATCGGCTCCGACAAAGTAGTACACCAAGCCCCCCTGGCCGGTGGAGCGGGGCTTAAGAGCCCGGACATCACTCCAGGGCAGCCGCCAGCCACCGCGAAACAACCAGCG
>JBARVK010000586.1:0-2182 GCA_049646225.1 Nodosilinea sp. | reverse complement strand
TGAGGAGGATGGGGAAGGTGGGGAAGACGGAGAGGCGTCTCCGGTGGGGGGTGGGGTGATGATGACTTCTTCGACAGCCGGGTCATTCTCGAACCCGGTATTGGGGGTGTTGCGGTCCATGCGGCTGACGCCCACATTGGGAATGCTGCCCTGGCGGGGAATACTGCTGAAGCCGCGAGCGTTGACCTGCACGTTGGTTTTTAGCTCGCCGTTTTCGGCCTTTTCTTCGAGGGTTTTGGCCAGTTCAAGCAGTTGTTCGAAGCCTTTAAAGAAGTCACTCATGGCAAATATTGGGCAAACAGCAGGGAGATGGGCGCTTCCAGGGTGCCCTGTCCCCAGAGTTCACTACCGGCGGGTAAAACCACGGTCCTGGCCTAAAGCGTTATAAAAGTTGAGAAACAGGGGAGGGAGGCTATAGCCTGAGTGCCTGGTATCCACCCAAAAACAGCAGCCACACCGTCACCACCAGCCAGTGCATAGCCGTCACTATCCACAGTGATCCCGACTTCCAGTAAACAACGGTGCAGATCAGGCCTAGCAGCGCCGCCGCCAGCAAAAAGACCGGGTTGGTAAAGGTGTCAAACGCCAGCGGATAGAGGGTCATGGCATTGAGGGGGTGCATGACAACAAACAGGCCCAGCATGGGTAGACCCAGCCGCCAGCGCTTGCGATCGCTGATCATTTCGGTCGGGTGGGGCAGCAGCAGCACCCGCCAAAATCCTTCTTCTAGCAGGGCGGGCAGCAGCAGTACCCGCGCCATCAGCCGCAGCCCGCTCACCCAGGTGACATCGGCTACTCCCGGCGAGAGAAAGCCACTGTGTAACCCCACGGGCAGCGTGACCACCCCTAGCGCCAGCGTTAGCCCAGCGGCCAGTTGCCAGTCGCGGGGTTGGGGCCGGGTAGTCGCCGCCTGCCGCAGACGATGGAGGGTAAGCTTGAGGGCAATATAGGCGCGCAGGCGAAGGTATTGCACCGTTGAACCACTGGTTGTGACTACTTTAATGGTAAACAGATTGCTTCTGGGCTGGCGGTTAAGACTCGCCCCAGTGCCGGGCCTACCCAGGGCTGAGGATCTTGGATCGTCTAGGTGGGTGGAGTTAGGTAGGGGGTAGGGGCAGCACTAAAACGTCGCTAAGTTTGTATAACTCTGACGATTGGGGCACGCTATCTCAAACCCTAGGACTGATGGCAATGACAGGCCTTTAAAGGTGTCATAGGGAGAATAGCCTGCTGCTGCAGGTCAGACAACACATTCTTACAAAGGATTGAATTCTCAAGGATTGTAAGCTCTTGCCCGCTGAATCGCGCCCTTCATCTCAGTTAGAACCTGTCCTGGACGGCCTGTCTAGGGCAAGGATGAATGCGGATGAGATGACAGAGCCAGTCGCCCCATCGGAGTCAGGCTCATCCCCACCCTGGCAGAGACTCTTTGATGCGGCCCTCGATGCGATGCTGATCGTTGACGACCAGGGTGTCTATGTGGAAGTCAACAAAGCGGCCTGTGCGCTGCTAGAGCTACCCCGACAGGCGTTGGTAGGACGACAAATAGCCGATTTTTTGCTGCCCGGCACCGATTTTGAAAGAGATTGGCAGGCGTTTATTGCGGCTGGGCAGGTGCGGGGCGAGCAGCAGCTGCGGCTCGACAGTGGTGCTGTCAAAACGGTGGAGTTTGCGGCTACGGCCCATATTTACCCCAGCCACCATTTGTCTATTCTGCGCGATATTACCGAGCGCAAGGATACCGAAGCCGAGCGTGATGCCCTGTCCCACGAGCTAGAGCAGTGGGTCATCAGCAGCTCTGAAAAATTGCAGCGCACCGAAGCCGCCCTGCGGTTGCAGCAGCAGCGCATCGACAGCATTCTCAACTCGCTGGAGTGTGTGGTTTGGTCTATTCACCCGGTCACGCTGGAAACCATCTACGTCAATACCGCCGTAGAACGGCTCTATGGTTATTCTGTTGAAGACTTTTTAATCGATAAAAGTCTTTGGTTTAGCTTGATTCACCCGGAGGATGAGCCGCTGCTCAGGGCCGATATTAAGGCCGTTATGGACGACGTCAGAATCGATCGCGAGTACCGTATTTTGAGAGCCGATGGCCAACAGTGCTGGGTACATGGACAGGCCCGACTGATGCGCAATGCCGCCGGGCAGGCCACTCGCATTGACGGCACTACGACCGACA
>JBARVK010000585.1:0-4219 GCA_049646225.1 Nodosilinea sp. | reverse complement strand
GCCGGTACCAGCCCCGGCATCGCCGAGGAGAATATTCAGTCGCGCATTCGCGGCAACCTGCTGATGGCAATTTCGAATAAGTTTGGCCACCTGCTGCTGTCTACGGGCAACAAGTCAGAGATGGCGGTGGGCTACTGCACTCTCTACGGCGATATGAACGGCGGCCTGGCGGTGATTGCCGATGTGCCTAAAACGCGGGTCTATGCCCTGTGCCAGTGGCTTAACCAGCAGGTCGGCGATCGCCTTGGAACCTCGGGCCATTTGGGAGCTCTACGCGATCGCGCCAGCGCCCTCACCGATGGCCTCATTCCCCAGTCCATTCTCGACAAACCCCCCAGCGCCGAACTCAAGCCTGGCCAGCTGGACCAGGACTCTTTGCCTCCCTACGACGTGCTCGACGATATTTTGGAGCGCCTGGTGCAGCGTCATGAGTCGGTGGCCGATATCGTTGCCGCTGGCCACGATGCCGCCGTGGTCGATAAAGTGGTGCGGCTGGTGGCACGGGCCGAGTTTAAGCGGCGGCAGGCCCCGCCCGTGCTCAAGGTGACCGATCGCGCCTTTGGCATGGGCTGGCGCATGCCGATCGCCAACCGCTGGACCAGCGAGGTGCAGGCAGTAGCCCAGCCCTCCGACCCTGCGCCCCTGTTGCAGACCTAGAGTCCCCATAGTTGCCACTGCCGGATTTTTGTGGCAGGGAGCAATAGCCGGGGGCAATCGCGCTAGCCTAAACATAGCCCTTACCCACGTTCCCATGCCGACCTCAGAGTCTTCAGCCCCCCCCGCTTGGCCCACCGCCGATAGTGTTGCCAACGGCTTCGATGCCCAGCACCCCCCCGATCCCAAGCTGATCGACGCCTGCGTGCACTGCGGGTTTTGCCTCACCACCTGCCCCAGCTACCGGGTGCTGGGCACCGAAATGGACTCGCCCCGAGGCCGCATTTATCTGATGGATGCGATCAACCAGGGCGAAGCGCCCCTGTCGGCTACCTCGGCCAAGCACTTCGACTCGTGCCTGGGCTGCCTGGCCTGTACCACGGCTTGCCCCTCGGGGGTGCAGTACGACCAGCTAATTGCGGCGGTGCGGCCCCAGGTCGAGCGCCACCACAATCGGCCCTTGCCGGAACGGCTGGTGCGATCGCTAATCTTCAGTCTCTTCCCCTACCCCACTCGGCTGCGGGCGGTGGCGGGGCCGCTATACCTCTACCAAAAGCTGGGCATCGCCAAGCTGATGCAGAAAACCGGGCTGCTGGCCAAGCTGTCCCCCAGTCTGGCGGCCATGGAGTCGCTGCTGCCGCCCATCACCGCCGAGAGTTTTCAGGACGACCTGCCTGAACTCGTTCCGGCGGTGGGCGAAACGCGCTACCGGGTGGGCATGGTGCTGGGCTGCGTGCAGCGGGTGTTTTTCTCCGACGTGAATGCGGCTACGGCGCGGGTGCTGAGCGCTAACGGCTGCGAGGTGGTGATTCCCCACGCGCAGGGGTGCTGCTCGGCCCTGCCTGCCCACCAGGGGCAGGAGGCTCAGGCCCAGACCCTGGCCCGCCGCATGATCGACTGCTTTGAGGCCGCCGAGGTCGATTTTGTGGTGATCAATGCCGCTGGCTGCGGCCACACCCTGAAGGAATACCACCACATTTTGCAGGATGACCCGGAGTACCGCGATCGCGCCCAAGCCTTTGTTGCCAAAGTCAGAGACGTGCAGGAATTTCTCGCCCAGGTGGGGCTGACCACGCCCCTGCACCCCCTCACCGAGGGCACTTTGCCCATCGTCTATCAAGACGCCTGCCACCTGCTGCACGGGCAAAAAATTAGCCTACAGCCCCGCCAGCTGCTCAAACAAATTCCCGGTATCACCCTGCGGGAACCCATCGATGCGGCCCTGTGCTGCGGCAGCGCTGGCGTCTACAACATGCTGCACCCCGAGGTCGCTACCGAGCTAGGCCAGATGAAAGTCAGAAACCTGCTGAATACGGGCGCCGCCCTAGTGGCCTCCCCCAACCCCGGCTGTTCCCTGCAAATTCAGCAGCACATGGCTGAGCAGCCCCGTACCATGCCCCTGTTTCACCCAATCGAGCTGCTCGACTGGTCTATTCGCGGGGTGCCGCTGCCCCTGGAGAATCAGGGCTGACCTGACGGGGGTATTCTAAATCTAGGCCCAAGTCAGGCCCTATTCCCTTCATGTTGCTGCCGCAATGACTCCTGTTCACCACCGCCGCCTTCAGCTCAAAACCCAGCTGCTCCAGCAGATTGAAACCCTGGAACCCGAGGATGCCATTCTGCCTGACGAGCACCCGGCGATCGATCAGATTATCTGTGAACTAGAAACCCTCAACCCCATCGAACATCCCCTACGCCAGGAGCATTGGCCTCTGCTGTTGGGGTCCTGGGCCCTGGTCTACGCCTCGCGGGGCACGGTAGTCACGCGCCGCATCAATCGCCAGTTTCCGCTACCCGTGGGCATTCAGCGGGTGTGGCAGCGGTTGACTAGCCCCGAGGGCACCGGCGCGGCAATGGTTAAAGGCCGGCCCTGGGGGGCGATCGCCAAAGATCAAGTTGCAGGCGCGATCGCCACCGAAAATGGAGCCGTGCTCTCGCTGCCGTTGCTGGGCGAGCTCACCGCCACCGCCCAGGGCACTTGGCAACCCTTCGAGGAAGGCGAAAGCGCTCGGGTTAGTTTTGGCGCATTTACCGTTCAGGCCACCCGCCTGCTGGGCATCACCGGGCTGAACCTGCCGCAGATCACCGTGCCGGTGCTGGAGTTTCTGCGCCAGGAGGCCCTGTGGATTACCTCTTACCTGGATGAAGATCTGCGGTTTGGGCGCGGGGCCACGGGCAATTTGTTTGTGTTTCGGCGGTAGCTAGCGATCGCGCGGTGACCGTCCCCTCAGCTGCTTGCCCTCTAGCTCTCGCTTCACCACGATCGCCCACTTGTCTATCATCGTGACCATGGCAGGCATGTCTTTAGACGCTTTGGTCTGCCAGCCTAGCTCGGCCACCACTTGGTTAAAGGTGCGGTTTTTGGTCATGCGGTAGGCTATTTCTTCGACTTCGGCCCAGGTCAAGTCGCTTTCGACAAAGGCCTGAATCATGACGTTCAGCAGGTGTTGATAGCGGTTGCCCTCCTGCGCCGTCATCATGGTGTGAGGAATATCCAGCACCTTGTTAAACAGCACATGCCAGCTGGTGGGCTGGTGGCTGAGGGCAGCGGCAAAAAAGTGCTGATGATCAAAATTGCTGACGGCCCGATCGCTCTCGCTTGAGATCGTAAACGTAGGGGCGATCGCAGACTGTTTTACCCGCTGCTGGCACAGCTGCCCCAGCTCAAGTACGGCTCGCAGCGCCGGGGTCGTAAACCCTGAGTAACCCAGCGGGGGTGCTTGAACCGCCGTAGCTGACTTAACCATGGGCTGAGGGGCTGCGGCCCAGGCAAAGTAAGTATCGACTTTTTTCACAAACAGGTCGATCACCCTGCTGCTGGCGCTGAAGTAAGGCGCGCACAGCACCGCGCGATCGATCTGGGCTGGTTGCTCCAGCGCTAGCCAGCCAGCCAGGGTACCGCCCCCCGACAGGCCACCCACCACCACGCGATCGCCCAGCAGACGGGCCAAATTCAGCCACTGTAGGCCGAACGTTTGGTAGGCATCGGGGGCGGTGGGCAGGGGCGGCGGGTTATCTTTACCCCAGTTGCCAGCCCGACCGTGACCAGGCAGCAGCGGGGCCACTACGTTATAACCCGCCCGGTAAAAGTGCTGGCCAATCCGCTCCATTTGGTAAGGGCCAGCGGTAAACCCATGAAACAATAAACAAACCCGATCGGTGGGCTGAGCCTGCAACCAAACCCGCGTGTGCAGCGCCGCATCCATCAAACCGTAACGGGCTTCCTGCTGCTTTAAATCGTGCTCAAGTGCCTGTTTTAGGCGAATGTAGCTGGCCATAGGGGCTACAGCCGTCGCAACAGGCTAGGCCCGTGGGTATCGGTGCCGCAGGTGGTCAGCAATCCGTAGTCTTGGGCCAGCTGCTCTACCGTAGGCGTATGGCGAGGGCAGGGCACCCAGTTTTCGGGGTTGGCGTAGGCGTAGTAGGTTTCAGCCCCGTCGATGCCGAGAGCCGCCGCCACAGGAATGAGGCTTTTGGCCGATACCCGATAGCGGGCCGGGTGGGCCAGTACGGCAATCCCCCCGGCGGCTTGAATGGCCGCAATGACGGCGGCGGCCTGTTTGGC
>JBARVK010000584.1:0-5176 GCA_049646225.1 Nodosilinea sp. | reverse complement strand
CGGCGATGCCGGGGCTGGTATCGGCAAACATGGCATCCAGCGCCTGGTCGTAGTCGGTCATCAGGGGGCCAATGGCCAGGGTCTGGTGAGCAATGCCCAAATTGTCAGCCAGGGCGATCGCATCGGTGACTGAATGCCCCGAACTGTAGGGAGAGGGCATGAGCACGCCCAACACCTGATCGGGGCCGAGGGCCGCAGCGGCGATCGCCGCCACCAGGGCCGAGTCAATACCGCCGCTGAGGCCAATCACCGCCTTCGTAAAGCCGCACTTGTGGGTGTAGTCGCGCACCCCCAGCACCAGGGCCGACCAGAGCGCGGCGTTGTCGTCTTCGGGCAGAGGGGCCACCGTTGCCGGTTGCAGATCGCGCTCGACCGGGTCGTACTCCACCACCGCCAGCCCGGCCTGAAAGGCGGGCAGCCGCCCCACCAGATCGCCCTGGCGGTTGAGGGCCATGCTGGTGCCGTCAAAGATCAGATCGTCGTTGGCTCCCACCTGGTTGACGTAGAGAATGGGGCAGCGAAACCGAGCGGCGCTGTGGGCCAGCATGGCCGCGCGAAGCTGAACTTTGTTGAGCGAGTAGGGCGAGGCCGAGAGGTTGACGACGATATCGACACCCTCACCCGCCAGCTCAGCGATCGGGTTGCGGGGGTAGCTGCGCCCGCCCCAAAACTCTTCGTCGTTCCACAGGTCTTCGCAGATGGTGACACCTACCCGAATGCCCCAGTCGCCGCAGGGCAGGGTAAAGCTGCTCGGCCCCTGCCCCGCCGCAAAGTAGCGGTTTTCGTCGAAAACATCGTAGGTGGGCAACAGCTGCTTGTGAAACACCTGCTCTACCCGACCTCCCTGGAGCAGGGCGGTGCTGTTAAACAGCGGCTTTTCGCCGGAGTAGCGGGCTTTGGGGTTGGCGGCGGCGTAGCCGACCAGCACCGCTAGATGGGGCGGCAGATCTTGGGCCAGAGCCTCCAGGGTATCGGCCATGGCCTGAATGAAGCCCGGGCGCAGCAGCAGATCGCGGGGGGGGTAGCCGCACAGCACCAGCTCGGTGGTGACCAGCACCTGGGCCCCCAGGCGATCGGCCTGGCGAGCGGCCTCCAGCACCTGCTGGGCATTGTAGGTCAGGTCGCCAATGGTGGGGTTAAGCTGGGCGATCGCAAATTTCATAGAACGGTACCCGTTTTAGAGTTTGGATTTTGGACTGGCGATTTCGACGATTGGCGAGCGGCCTTAGGGGTAGATGGCTTCTGACGGCTGCGCTGGGCCGCCAGGGTATTGCGCTCCCAAAACACGCCGTCGGCATAGCCCTGAATGCTGGGGTCGGTTTCGGCTAGGGCCAAGCGTTTTTCGGCCAAACAGCAGTAGTCAGCGTTGTGCTCAACACCCACATACCGCCGCCCCAGTTTTTTGGCTACCACTGAGGTTGTACCGCTGCCGAGAAACGGGTCGAAGACCACATCACCGGGGTTAGAACTGGCGAGCATGAGTTTGGCGATCAGTTTCTCAGGTTTTTGGGTCGGATGATCGGTGTTCTCAGCCATGGACCAGAAAGGTACGGTAATGTCGGTCCACAGGTTAGAGGGATGGGTGAGGCGATAGTGGTCTGAGCCGCTGTCGTCCCAATCTTTGGGCTGTCCGGCGGAATTTCGATAGGGTGCGATCACCTGGCGTTTGAGCTTGACGGCATCAACATTAAAGGTGTAGTGATTTGACACCGTGCAAAACCAAATATCTTCGCTGGCGTTCTTCCAGTTGGCCTGGGCCCCGCGCCCTTTTTCGCGCTCCCAGGTAATTCTATTTTTGATCAAAAAATGCTTTTCTAGAACGGGATACATAGCCATAGAGGTAGCCCAATCGGCGCAAAAATAGGCAGAGGCACCGGGTTTGAGCAGGGGGATGAGCTGAGCGATCCAGCGGTCTAGCCAGTCGGCATAGGTGGCGCGATCGCACTGCTTAAACCTATTGCCGCTAAAGTCTTTGGTCAGGTTGTAGGGCGGATCAACAATGAGCAAATCGACAAAACGGTGGGGCAAGTGGGGCAGGGCACCAAATATATCCTGGCAGATGGTTTGGTCGAGAATATCGGCGGTGGATTGATCGCTATCCAGGCTGATCAATCCCGGCAAAAATCTTTTTCGATCGTCATCGGTAAGATCTAGAGTTCGATTTTTAGGTGCTCTGACTTTCATGATTCTGAATAGGATTAAATCAAATAAACACCATCGGTTTATCTTTACAGGGTTCAAAGGCAGCGGCATCGAAGCGGTACAGGCTGGCAGGCCGCCCGGCCCCGCGCGAGGTTTTGCGGCCCGTATCCTGCAAAAAGCCCAGCTTCAGCAGCCGGGCGCGAAAGTTGGAATAGTCGGAAAAGCCTTCCCCCAGCACGGTGACGTAGAGCTGGTAGAGGTCGCCCAGGGTAAACACCTCGGGCAGCACGTCAAAGGCGATCGGGCTGTACTCCAGCTTGTTGCGCAGGCGACGGTAGCCGTAGGCCAAAATTTCGTTGTGGTCGAAGGCGAGCTGGGGCACCTGGGCCAGCGGATACCAGGCGATACCGCTGACGCCGTCGGCAATTAGCTCGGCGTCTTCGAAGCGCACCAGGGCAAAGTGGCTGACGGAGAGGTAGCGCACGTCAAAGGCTGTAGGCGACTCGCGAGGGTCGCGATCGGGGCCGCCGAAGGTGTAAAGCTGCTCTAGATATAGGGTATTGACGCGAATTTTTTCGGCCAGCACGCGGTAGGCGGCGTCTTCCAGCGATTCGCCCTGGCGCACCAGGGTGCCGGGCAGGCTCCAGTAGCCCGCAAAGGGAGGGGTCGGGCGCATGACCACCAGCACCAGCAGCCGATTTTGCTGGGTATCGACGGAAAAAATGACGTTGTCTACCCCCACCTTAAAATCGGCCAGGGGCACCGGGCTTAGGGAGTGGTCAGAGGTTGGCTGAAGTTTTGCGGACATGGGTAGAGGTGGTGTTGATCAATATAAGCCTGCACCGCTGGGGTGAGCTGGGGCGAGCCGGAGTCGTCGTCGCAGCGGCGGTAGCGCGACGACGACACATCGATCGCAGGCATCGCCGCTACGGTCACCGTCGTGCGCTGTCGCAGGTTGGCCAGCCCTGCCTCGGTGAGGTCATAGCCCGGGCGGGGAATCACCAGCATATCCACTGCGGCGAAAATTTCTTCGGATCGGTGCCAGGTGGGCAATTGCTCGACCAGGTCAGCCCCGATCACCAGCGAAAACCGAGCCCCAGGCCAGAGCTGTCGGGCTCGCTCCAGGGTGACGACGGTGCGCATGTGGCTGAGTTCGGGGTGCACCTGCACCCGGCGGGGCGGGGTTTCTAGCTCGTCGATCAAAAGCTCCAGCAGGCGAAAGCGATCGCCCAAATCGGTCTGGTGCGCCTTAAAGGGGTTGTTGGCCGTCCACACAGCTACGTGGTCAAACTGGGTGGCCAGCCAGGCCAAAATAGCAGCGTGGCCCCGGTGGGGTGGGTCGGCACTGGTGCCGAATAGGGCAATGTGGAGCGTCTCGGGGCAATCCATAGAGCGAGGATGGGTTGAGGTCAGAGGGCCGTGCTCAGGGCGAGGGCGACGGGTGGCGGCGGGTGCGGACGGTCAGATCGTCTAGCAGCGCCGATCGCGTCACGCTGTAAGGGGCCGAATGCTCCAACTGCCGCACCGATGGGGGCAGGCTGGCCACCGATGCGGTCGTGCGGGAGGCGATCGCATCCAGTGATTCTAACCCCTGTAAGAGCTGGCCCTGCTTCACCATCAACTCCAGCAGGGGTTGCTCATCGGGGTCGGCGGCTTCATCGACTAGGCCGAGGCGATCGCCCACTGCCTGACCGCCGCTGTAGCGCCGAAAAATCTGCTTACGCCCGGGCAGCGTCGCCTTCTGACTCGATTCTTTCATCACCGGTACGCCGTCGATGTCCACCAGCTTGTATACGCCATTGACCGGGTCGCCGGTGACCAGCTTGGTGCCCAAACCGTAGCCGTCGATCGCCGCGCCAGATCGCCGCAGCCGAGCAATTTCGTACTCATCGAGGTCGCCGCTGGCAAAGATTTTGGCCTGGGGCAGATGCGATCGCACCGCCTGCGACAGCGCCCCCAGATCGCCGGAGTCCAGCCGCACCGCCGTCACTGGGGGATCTTGGCTAGCCAGCCGTGCCGCCGCCGCGACGGTGTCGTAGGTGTCTATCAGCAGGGCCGACCCTGGGAAGTAGCGCTGAAACGCCTCAAAGGCATCGTCCTCATAGCCCTCCAGGGCGGCAAACACCATCACCAGGGCGTGGGCCATGGTCCCGGCAGGCTGACGGCCTAGCTCCAGGGCGGCCAGCACGTTAGAGGTGCCGTCTAGCCCCGCCGCCAGGGCCGCCCGCGCCGCCCACAATGAGCCCTGGGGGCTAAACGCCCGCCGAGTGCCAAATTCCAGCAGCGTGGCCTCGGGGCCAGCCGCATCGCGCAGCCGAGCGGCGCGGGTAGCCACCAGGGTCTGGTAGTTGAGGGTATTGAGCAGGTAGGTTTCAGCCAGCTGGGCCTGCCACAGGGGGGCCTCCACCCGCAAGAGTGGTTCGTCGGCAAAGACCGCCGTGCCCTCCGGCACCGCCCACAGATCGCCCGTGAATGCTCCGGTTTCTAACCGCTGCCAAAACTCAGCCGGGGCGCGGTCAAACAGTCCGGTCTGCTGAAGGGCGTCGAGGTGGCGCGGCAAAAACCGTAGGTTAGCCAGGTAATCAATCGCCTGGGCCAGCCCCATGGCAATCAGGTAGCCATAGCCGCTGGGCAGACGGCGGGCAAACAGCTCAAAGCTAGCGCGGCGATCGGCCAGTCCTTCGCCCACGTAGCAGCTCGCCATGGTCAGCTGGTACAGATCGGTCAGCAAGCCGTAGTCTTCGGGACTGGCCAGAAGGGCTGGATAAGTCATGGCAGAGGCGCTATCTTTTAGTTACTTGTACCATAATTATCTCCAAACAGCCACGGTTTAACCGGGATTTTTGGGCTTTGTCGGCAGAAACGCTGCTTGAATTTTAGTAACTTCCACCGATAAAGGCGAATTTCGCGTGAAGCATAGTACCGGTGATACCCGCAGCCAGGGCCACAGCAACACACAATTCCAGATCTGTCATAGGGCTGATCTGAAACCGATGCGACACGCTCTATCGTCCATCATTAACTGGTTTTGCAT
>JBARVK010000583.1:0-3659 GCA_049646225.1 Nodosilinea sp. | reverse complement strand
GTTGAAGGCTTCACTGGAGGGGCTCAAGATTGTAGAGCAGGCGATTAAGCAACGGGGGTGGGGGCGGCAGTCGGCGGCATTCTACGATCGCGCCCATGTCTCTCTGGGCACGCTACGGCGGTTTTGGCAGCGCATTCCCATTCGGACTGATTCTTTTGTGGCGATTTGCGGCGCGGCGGGGGTTGATTGGCAGCAGGTGGTTGTCTCTAATGCAGCACTGTCAGAACCCACGCTAGAAGCGACCTACGACATCAACGGGTGGGTAGGCAGAGCAGATCTGCTCGACGAGATGGTGCGGCGCTGTCAGCAGGGGTGCCGTCTGCTGTTTGTCACAGGGATGACCGGGGTAGGCAAAACGGCTCTGGTTGAACAGGTTTGCCAGCGCTTGGGAGATACGTTTGCTGAGCAGCAATGGGTTAACTTTGATAGCCGCGATCGCACCGAGTTTGCCCAGGTGGCCCCCTGTCTGGCCGACGACACCCCAGACCAGGCGGCGGTGTCTGCCGAAGAGGGCGTGGCGGCGGTGCTGCGATCGCTCACCAGCCAGCCCAAACTGGTGGTGCTAGACAGCCTGGAGTCCACCCTTCAGGGCAATGAAGAGATCGGCTGGAGTGAGTTTAAAGACATCCATTGGGGGCACTTTTTTAAGCGATTGCTGGCGGCGCAGTCGTGCCAGAGCGTGGTGCTGGTGACCAGTCAAGAGTTTCCGGCCGTGTTGCGGGCCGTGGTCAGCCGTTACGAAACCGTCTGGCACGGCGTTAATCTCAAGGGGCTAAAGCCTGCGGAGCGAGCACAACTCTTTGCAGCATTGGGGCTAGACGAAGAACAGAATGCTAACAGCCAAGATTGGCTGCGCCGCATTGGGGCTGCCTACGAGGGTCACCCCCTGGCCCTAAAGGTGATTGCCGGCGAGATTTTAGCCCCGCCCTTTAATGGCAACCTGTCCGCCTACTGGAGCACCTATGGCCACGAAATTGAGCAGCTAGAGCAGGTGAGGCTGGCAGTAGATCTTGAAGGAGAGGACGATCCGCTGCGGCTGGATTGCTACACCCGGCAGCTGCGCCAGATTGTGCGCCAGCGTATTGAAGACAGCTTCCAACGGTTGCAGCAGGAGGTGCCCTTGGCCTATCAGCTGCTGTGTTTGGGGTCAGTGTATCGCCGTCCTGTGGTGGAAGCGTTTTGGTTAAATTTGTTGGCCCCATTTCAGCCTCATGGGGAACTGCCCCAGCTCATGCTGGAGGCCCTGCTCGATCGCTATCTGGTAGAAGAGATAGTGGAGCACAACCAGCTTCACCTGCGGCAGCACAATGTCATTCGCAGCATTGCTCTCAGTCACCTGCGCCAGTACCGTCCTCGCCATCACCCTCCGACCGCCAGTGCTTGAGTCCGACGATTTTTCTGCCAGCCTACCAGGGTTTGTTCTAGATGACAGGGCACCGGGCGAATGGTGGCCTCCGCTCTTTGCCGAAGCCTTTGAAAATAGTGTACTGGCTGCTCCGACCCTGGGCAAAGCGTTGGCAGCCGTGGAGGTTTTGTCGCCCTGGAGCTATGCCCACTGTATGGCCCTAGCGCAGTGGTTAGAGAATTACGCGCCGCTCGGCAGTGCCCCCCTCGACCAAGTACAGGGCTGGCTAGAAGCGTTTTATCACGCCTGTGAGGCTGAGCTATGGGAGGTGGCTGGGGCGATCGCCGCCGCCCATACGGAAGCAGGCATTCCCCTCTATCGTCAGCTAGGCCAGTGGGGGCACTGCCGCGAACAGGTGGAACTGTGCGAGGCCATTCTGCCCCACGCAGCGGAGCCATGGCGGGGAGAACTGCGGCAGCTGGCGGGAGATGGGCGGCAACGTCTGGGAGACTACAATGCCGCCCGCCACCACTACGAAGCGCTGTTACAGGAGGGGCAGGGCTCTGGCAAACACTATCTCTCTCTCAATGCTCGTCTTGGTCTTGCCCAGTTAGCCATAAGTCAAATGAGCTATCGCACCGCCATCCCCAAGCTAGTCAACCTACTGTCGGAAGCTGAGGCGTTGAGTGATGCCGCCATTACTATTAAGGTGTTGCAGCAACTCGCTCTGGCCTATGGGTACACCGGGCGATCGGGTCGCAGTTTAGTACTCTTACAGCAGGCGGAAGCTCTGGCTACAGCCCATGGATTAAGCGATCTAGAAGTAACCACGCTGCAAGCTCTGACGAAGGTCTACGAATGGCGGGGGCAATCTCAGCGGGCGTTGTTATACTTCAATCGCTGTTTGGCGGTGGCCCAGTCCCAGCAAAACTTGACCTTAGAGGCAGATACCCATATGGGGCTAGCGCGGGCCAGTTTTTGCAGTCGGCGTTTTTCAGAGGCGATCGCCCATGGAGAGCACAGTCTAGCCCTCTATCGCCAGATTCATCATACCGATCGCGAGCTGTTAGCCCTCAATGACCTAGGCGCGTTCTCTGCCTATGGCCTGGGCCAAATGTCTGCCGCTCTAGCTTACTTTCAGCAGGCCGAACGTTTGGCTTGCCAAGTTGGCTCTGTCGGCAGTGTCGCTATTGTCAAGGCTAATCAAGCCTACTGCCACGCCGTTTTGGGTCAAAAGCCGTTGGCTACACTGGCTAGCCAGACTGCTCTGGCGGCAGCCCACCACGATGAGGTGATAGACGAGCATCGGATGGTCGCCTACGCTTGCCTCGCTAAGGTTTATTGGGTAGACCATGGCTACGGTCAAGCCCTAGCCATGGTTTGGCGCGCCCTCCGTCTGGCACCGACGTGGCGAAGCCTAAACGGCCAACTGCTGCTCGCCAAAACGTGGGAAACCCTACGGCAACTGCCACAATAATGGTGGCAGGCCCAGCGTGGGAAGCCTCAAACAACCACCGACGAATGTTAATCCTCGTTCTGATTTCAGTTCGCTGAAGTATGGAGGTTGCTAGTTATCGACGATACGTCAGCCAAAGGCCCACCAGTAGAGTATAACCAGTGCTGACGAGAGCTACACCCTTAAAGGGCAAACCTATGTCGTAAAGGGTGCCGCCCGCCACTGCTCCCAGGCTGAGGGCAAGATTAGAGGCCGAGATTACCACAGCATAAGCCAAGCCTGCGATCTGAGGTGGGCAAACAGCCACCACCTGCCCAAATAAGCCCAGAAAACTGACAATGGCAAACACGCCGCGCATTAGATACACGCCATAGGCCGAAGCCACATCGGACAAACCCAGGAGGCTCAGCATTGCACCCACCTGACCGACAACCGCCAAACTGATCAGGGGCAGCCGGGAACCCCGCCAGGCCCAGAGCCCAAACCCTAGGGCACCCAGTGCTGTACCCACGCTTTCCACCGCCTTGAGTTGTCCCACCAGGCTATTGTCAAACCCTAGCTCTTGCACCTGGTAAAGGTAATCGATCGGCAGCGGGCTGAGGTGTAGCAGCACCACAAACCCCAGCACCTGGCGCAGCCTCCCCCGTCTCAGGGCCTTGACGCCGTCTGCCCAGACTCCGGGCTGCTTAGGCTCACGATTTACCCGTTGTGGAGCGTTTACGCTAGAGCCTTGGGGCGTATCTAGCGTTCGGGGGAGTAGATTGACGGTGGGTCTGGAACGTGTGGAAATAAGGCCTCAAAGCGCTGATTGACCCAAGCGAGTCGCAAGAGCAAGAGATGGTTAAAGCCGTCCTCACT
>JBARVK010000582.1:0-3483 GCA_049646225.1 Nodosilinea sp. | reverse complement strand
TAGACAGCCTGCGGGGCTGGATGGATATGGGCGCCGAGGTGTCGGTACGGCTGATGCTGGGTAGCACCGTCGTTGGCCTGGTGGCGGGGGTACTGAGCTATTTTGGCGGTCTGCCTCTGATTCGACGGGTGCGATCGCGCCAGACCTCGCGCCAGCAGCGCCAGCTCAACTAGCCCCAGTTCGCCGGTACCCCCTGCCTGTTGCTGCGGTGCTGCGCCAGCGGTACGACGAGCTCGCTTGAATAAACTTCGTTTTTGGCCCCACCATTCAATAATTTAAAGCACTTTGTCGAGCCCGTAGATCAGCGATTTGAGCGCCATCACCCGGCGAATGCACAGCAGCACTCCGGGCATGAAGCTAGCGCGATCGCTGGTATCGTGGCGCAGGGTGTAGAGCTGTCCCGGCGAGCCGAACAGGATCTCCTGATGGGCAATCAGCCCGGGCAGTCGCACGCTGTGGATGTTGATGCCCTCAGGGGTAGACCCACCCCGTGCTCCAGGAATCGTCTCGGTTTCGGTGACCAGGGGAGGGTTAAAGGTTTTCTGGGCCTCCGCCAGCATTTGGGCGGTTTGTACAGCGGTGCCGCTGGGGGCATCAGCTTTTTGATTGTGGTGCAGCTCGATAATTTCAACATGGTCAAAGTACTGGGCCGCCTGCTGGGCCGCCTGCTGCATCAGCACCACCCCAATCGAAAAGTTGGGCACAATCAGGCAGCCGATGCTGGCCTTGTCAGCAAACTCGGCCAGATCGCGAATTTGGGCATTGCTGAGGCCAGTGGTGCCGACCACCGGGCGCACGCCGTAGGCGATCGCCGCCCGCACCGACTCGTAAACGCTGTCGGGGTGGGTAAAGTCAACCATCACCGCCAGGCCCTCGCTCTGGGCGGCCACCAGGGTAGCCTCCAGATCATTCATGATCGGCACCTCTAGGGGCCGGTAACCAATCGCCTCGCCAATGTCTTGACCCAGCTGAGCAGGATTTTTGTCTAAGGCCCCGACCAAGGTCATATCCTCGGCTTGGGCCACCGCTTTAATCACCTCACGGCCCATTTTGCCGCAGGCACCATTGACGACCACAGGGATGGTGGATTGAGTAGCCATAGAAATATCCAGTTAAGGTAGCAGGTTGAAATGCTGACGCGCTAATGGGTCAGGACGAGCATACCCCAAACTATTGAGCCTCAACAGGCCAAGATGGATGGGGCGACTGTCGTTCCCCTACCCTGGCTAGAATTGGTGAAAAATGGACAGAAAAAGCGCGAATTCCTGCGGTAGAGTTTAGCCACAGCACACCATAGCCACAGCACATCATAGCCGCAGCACACCATTGACCGGAGGAACTGAAGCAATCTATGGGTCAACCACCATTACCCAGCGTTACCGGCGGCACCGTAGCGATTCGAGGGGCGCTGCTAGATTTTGTGGATGATCCGTTCTACAAGCCTGAGGCTGAGGCGGTGCGCTACGTGGCCGATGGGCTGCTGCTGCTGAGGGAGGGGCAGATCGAAGCCGTCGGTTCCTACAACGATTTAGCCGCTAGGCTGGGCGATCGCCCCCTGATTGACCACACCGGCCACCTGATTGCCCCCGGCTTTATCGACACCCACATTCACTACCCCCAAACGGGCATGATGGCCGCCTACGGCGAGCAGCTGCTGGAGTGGCTGAACCGCTACACCTTCCCAACCGAGCGCAAGTTTGCCGATGCTGAGTACGCGCGATCGGTCGCCGAGTTATTTCTTGATGAGTTGCTCAAGAACGGCACCACCACGGCTCTGGTGTTTGCGGCGGTGTTTCCGACCTCGGTGGACGCCTTTTTTGAGGCGGCTGAGGCTCGCCACCTGCGCATGATCAGCGGCAAGGTGATGATGGACCGCAACGCCCCCGACTACCTCAGCGATACGGCCCAGTCGTCCTACGAGGAGTCGAAGGCGCTGATTGAGAAGTGGCACGGACGGGGACGGCTGCTCTACGCGGTGACGCCTCGGTTCGCAGCCACCTCCACCGAAGCTCAGCTAAAGCTGGCGGCAAAATTACTCGACGAGTTCCCGGATGTCTATCTGCACACTCACCTGTCGGAGAACGTCAACGAAGTGGCCTGGGTTCAGGCACTATTTCCGCAGTACGCCGGATATCTAGACGTATATGACCAGACGGGGCTGGTGCGAGAGCGATCGCTGTTTGCCCACGGCGTGCAGCTGACGGACGGTGAATTTAAGCGGCTGTCCGAAGCCAAGGCGGCCATTTCCTTTTGCCCCACCTCCAATCTGTTTCTTGGCAGCGGCCTGTTTCGCATCGAGCAGGCCAAAAATCCAGAGCACCCGGTCAAAGTCGGCCTGGGTACTGACGTGGGGGCAGGCACCAGCTTTTCGATCCTGCAAACCACCAACGAAGCCTACAAGGTGGCTCAGCTGCGCGGCCAAAAGCTCTCGGCCTTTAAAGCGCTCTTTCTCGCCACCCTGGGCGGGGCTAGGGCGCTGTGCCTGGACGATAAACTGGGCAGCTTTGACCCCGGCAAAGAAGCTGACTTTGTGGTGCTCGACCCCCAGGCCACGCCGCTGCTGGCCCTGCGAAATGAGGGTGGCATTCCCGAAACCCTTGAGGCTCTAGAGGATCTGCTGTTTTCGCTGGTGATTATGGGGGGCGATCGCGCCGTCGCCGCCACTTATATCATGGGAGAGCAGGCCTACAGCTCTGAGTCTCCCTGCACGCCCTGAATAATCCGCGAGAGCTCGCTCTTTTCGTCCACGGTAATGCGGGTGGGCGAGCCGCTGATAATTCGCTCCAGGTTGCGGAACGAGTCTTTGATGTCTGGCCCCTGGCTATTAATGGTGTATTCCCGAATGCCCTTGTCGTGCCACGAGCCGCGCATTTTAAACACGTTGATCGCCCGCGACAGTTCGCCGCGCACCTCGACGTATTGCAGCATTAAAATCGTGTCGGTAATGGTGGAAATATGCGACTCGGTAATCGAGTGCAGTCCCATAAACTGCTCGGTGGTATTGGTGAAGAAGCCGGTAATTTCCTCCTGCTTGGCAAACCCCGTTACCCCGATCACAAACTGCCGAAAGGAGTTGTTGCTGACGCCGCGATCGAGAGCCGACAGCGAGTCGATCGCCACCCGCGATGGCTTAAACTGAGAAATCTCGGTCTTAATAATTTGCAGGTGATCTTCCAGGCCAGCCGACTCGGGGTAGGCGCAGATAATTTTCAGTAGCCCCTGCTCCTCCATTGCCTCAAAGTCGACCCCCCAGGAGTAGGCGTTGCGCGATAGCTGCGCCCGTGACTCTTCGTAGGCAAACAAAATGGCTCGCTCGCCGCTCTTGCAGCCATCCACCAGAAACTTGCTGACCAGCAGGGTTTTGCCTGTGCCCGTCGCCCCGGTGGCCAGGATGATCGAATCTTTGAAGAAGCCGCCGCCACACATTTCGTCGAGGGTAGGTACCCCTGACGACACCCGTGCATTGGACGATCGCTGGGTCAG
>JBARVK010000581.1:0-7477 GCA_049646225.1 Nodosilinea sp. | reverse complement strand
CCAGATCAGCAAAGCAGATTGGTGACGGCTAAAGCTAAACAAAAATACACTCCGAATCGCGGATAGTGCCGTCGGGCATGACGGTCTGACAAAATTTAGCGCCCGTCAGGTTGGCTTTGGTCAGGTTGGCTCCGGTCAAGTTGGTGTAGCGTAGGTTGGCCCAGTAAAGGTTGGCGTGGGCTAGATCAGCCTGGGTTAGGTTAGCCCCTTCCAAATTGGCGTGACTGAAGTCGGTACGCTCTAGACAACTGTCGCGCAGATCGGCGTTCACGAGCGTGGCCCGGTGACAGTGAGCCTTGCGTAGGTCGGCTTCGCGCAGTACGGCATGGGCTAGCGAGGCCTCGCGCAGGTCAGCCTGGATCAGGGTAATTTGATAACCATCAATATGGGTAAGATCGGCCTGGTGCAGGTTGGCTCGAGTCAGGTTGCTGCGGCGTAGGTCAGCTTCAGCCAGGTGGGCCGAGGCCAGATTTAGGCCTTGTAGATCTAGCCCGTGCAGGTCGCGAACACCGGCTTGATAGTAGCGATCGATGAGTTTTCTCAGAGTAGCTAGGGTCATTGCTGTTATGCCCTCATAAATAACGCTAACAGATAACGTTAAACACAAACCCCAATAAAAAATCAGGGGTGGCTGTTACGCCTACCCCATTGTCACGTGCGATCGCGCCAGTGCATCAAGCATTACGAGAATGCTACATTCTTAAACCAGGCTAGACCTGTCCGACGCCTTTGCTGCGCTCATCAGACTTAGTGGTCACCTTGCCGGTTTCATCGGTTTGGTTGATCTCGCGCAGTTCAGCCTGCCGCTGCGCTTTGTTGGCTTCCTCTTCTTCGCGCAGGTCGCCGGGTTCATTAATATACATTTCAGGCTCAATGGGGTAGTTGTTGGCCAGACCCTCCTGGTCTACAGTCTGCCCACCGCTGGTGTCAATCGAGTTGTCAGACTCGTCCCGCATTTGCTTGTAGTTCGCACCTTCGCGCTCTTTGCGAGCCGCGGTTTCAGCCGGAATAATGTGGGGATCGTAATTATCGCTTTCAGTTCTGGGATTAGACATTCAAGCCTCCATCAAGAGATGATTCAGCAATTTGAGTGGGCAAATACGTTTGATTACTCACTATCGCTAATGCAACCTTAGGGCGAGGCTCTCCCCATTTGCATCTACCCTGAGGATGAGCCATTTGTCATGGCCTTGGGGGGCGAAGCTAGCCTCTTTTTTTAGCGGTGAAGATAAAATATTCTGTGCTAATAGACGCTAGAAAATCAGGTTTTTATGTTAAGAAAAAGCGGTTTTGGCATGCTATCAAACCATTGCCGCAGCGATCGCGCGCTGGCTTAAAACCGTTCTACCTGGGGGAATGTTGCTGCGGCTGTGCTGCGGGCTGCTTCGCCGCAGGTGCGCGGGGTCGGCAACAGTTTGGTTGGATTGGCCAGCATCTGCGGATCGAAAGCCTGTCGTACCCAGCCCATGGCTTCTAGATCAGTGGGTGAAAACATGTCGGGCATGTAGCAGCGCTTGTCGGCCCCAATGCCGTGCTCGCCCGAAATGCTGCCGCCCACCCGCACGCACAGCTTGAGAATATCACCGCCTAGTTCTTCAACCTGTTCGAGCTGGCCGGGTATGGCGTTGTTGTAGAGAATCAGCGGGTGCAGGTTGCCGTCGCCGGCATGGAAGACATTGGCGACTCGGTAGCCGTGCTTGTCGCCTAGCGCTTCAATCTCTTTCAGCACGTAGGGCAGCTGAGTACGCGGAATCACACCGTCTTGCACATAGTAGTCGGGGCTGAGATGGCCCATGGCCGCAAAGGCCGCCTTGCGGCCCTTCCACAGCCGCAGCCGCTCCTCAGAGTCGGTAGCAATGGTGATGGTGCGCGATCCATTTTGGCGGCACAGATCGGCAATGCGATCGCCCGTGGCCGCCACCTCTGCCGGGAGACCGTCGATTTCAATCAGCAAAATCGCTGCTGCATCACGGGGGTAACAGTTGGTGGCTACTACATCTTCGACGGCATTGAGGCTAAAGTTATCCATCATCTCCATGCCCGCTGGAATGATGCCTGCGCTGGTGATCGCCGACACCGCTGCCCCCGCTGCCTCCACCGAGGTAAAGTCGGCCAGCAGCACCTGGATCGCCTGGGGCGCTTTGAGAATGCGTAGGGTAATCTCGGTGGCGATGCCCAGGGTACCCTCTGAACCCACAAATAGTCCGCAGAGGTCGTAGCCAGGGGTTTCAGCCACCTCGCCACCGATGTCAACGATGTCGCCATTGGGCAGCACCACCTTGAGGCCCAGCACATGATTGGTCGTCACGCCGTACTTCAGGCAGTGTACGCCGCCAGAGTTTTCGGCCACGTTGCCGCCTACCGAGCACACCGACTGGCTAGAAGGGTCGGGGGCATAGTAAAAGCCAGCACCGCTAACGGCCTGAGTAACCCAATTGTTGATTACCCCCGGCTGTACGGTCACCTGCTGGTTATCGAGATCCACCGCGAGAATCTGGTTCATTGAGGCGGTGACGATCAGCACCGAGTCTTCGATCGGCAGTGCCCCACCGGAGAGGCCCGTGCCCGCCCCCCGCGCCACGAAGGGAACCTGAAACTGATGGCAAATTGTCACCGCCGCCGCCACCTGATCGGTTGTTTTGGGGAGTACCACCAGGGCAGGTCGCTGGCGATAGCTAGTGAGCCCGTCGCACTCGTACACCAAGATTTCTTCTTTGCGACGCACTACGCGATCGCTCCCCAGGGCAGCTACAAAAGCCTTAACAATGGGTGCCCAGTTAATGCGCGATCGCTCCGCTACGGTCATAGCTACACACAGCTTAAGATGCCTATGATCCTAACCTGAACTGAGTGCTTGAGGGGGCGTTCGTTCCTAACGATAACTTTGTCGCTGCATCAAGGACTCTAGCCCAACCTTAACTTCTGCGGTCATTCCCTTCGACGGAGAGACGTTCCTTCCCTCCTCTGGCGGATACCTTTGTTACATTTATTGTTAAGAATGAGTAAACCCGTGCTGACGGCACAGCGCTCTAAATCATCATCGATTCTGTCGATTCATTGATCGGTTTCGATTCATTCTCAGGTCGCGTCCCTCCGGCACTCCACACGCACAAGACGCCAAGGAATTACCCCATGCAAACTATTGAATGGTGGCAAAACGCTGTTATTTATCAAATTGTGCCCTGGAGCTTTTTGGACACCGACGGCGATGGTCGCGGTAATCTCAACGGCATTATTGACAAGCTCGACTATATTTCTGCTCTTGGAGTAGACGCCATTTGGCTCACCCCCATTTACGAGTCGCCTATGGATGATTTGGGCTACGACATCACCGATATGCTCGACATTGACCCGGTGATTGGTGACCTGGCCGTATTCGACAAACTGCTGGCCCTCACCCACGCTCGGGGTCTGAAAATGATCGTCGATCAGGTCTGGGGGCACACCTCAGACCGCCACTTCTGGTTTTTAGAAAGTAGTCAAGATCGCGATAATTCTAAGGCCGACTGGTACGTCTGGGCCGATCCTAAGCCCGACGGCTCACCGCCCAACAACTGGCTATCCGCCTTTAACGGTGACTCGGCCTGGTCCTGGGAACCTCAGCGCGAGCAGTATTACCTCTTTCACTTTTTGCGCAGCCAGCCCAAGCTCAACTGGAGTAATCCTGATGTAGTAGAGGCCATTTTGGAACGGGGCAAGTTCTGGCTCGATCGCGGCGTCGATGGCTTTCGCATTGACGCGCCCAATTTCTTTCTGCACGACCCCGAACTGCGAGACGAGCGAGTGCGGGCAGACGACGCTCCTCGGCCCGACGGCATTGACCCCAAAAATCCGATGGCCAAGCTGATGTTTGAGAATAGCTTTTGTCGCCCCGAGGCCTTAGACGTTCTCAAGCCGGTGCGAGAGCTGGTTGACCAGTACCCCAGCACGGTCACCCTGGCCGAAGTTACCCTCTGCGAAGACTCGATTCAGCTCTCCAGCGAATACGTTGAAGGCAAGCACCGAGCGCACCTGGCCTACAACAGCGCCTTGCTGGTCGACGAACCTATTAGCGCCGACCTCATGCGCAACACCCTGGCCAAAGTTGAAAAGCACTTTCAGTCCGGCGGCAACTGCTGGATGGTCGGTAACCACGACTATGGCCGCCTGCGCAGCCGCTGGGCCGGACACGATAGTGAGGGTACGCCCTACCCTGAGACCTTTTACCATCAGATGGCGGCGATGCTGGTAGCCATGCCCGGGGCCCTCTGCCTCTACCAGGGCGACGAACTGGGGCTTAGCGAAGCCCGCATTCCCGAAGATATTCCTGAAAGTCAAATTCAAGATCCCTTTGGCAAAGCGCTTTACCCTGACGTGGTGGGGCGCGATGGTTCTCGCACGCCGATGCCCTGGCAGGCTACGGCTGTGAGCGCGGGCTTTTCTAGCCACGCCGAAACTTGGCTACCCGTCCCCGGCAGCCACAGGCCCCGGGCGGTAGATGCCCAAAATGAAGACCCCAGCTCTTTGCTCAACGCCTGGCGGCGACTGTTGCACTGGCGGCGGCAGCAGACGGCGCTGATGCAGGGAGACTGCCACATTCTCAACACCGAGGCGCCGCTGTTTGCTTTTATCCGCGAAGCGCCGCAGCAGCGACTGTTGTGCATCTTTAACCTGAGCCAGGAAACGGCCCACTTTGATCTGCCTGATGAAATGCTGCCCTGTGTGACGACCTCAGGGGTCAGTGAGGCCGCCAAGCGCAACGGCGATATGCTGCGACTGCGGGGCTACGGCTACTTCTTTGGCAATTTGCAGCCCAGCGCTCCTCCCGCCAACAGCGGTACGGCCAGAGATGTGCTAGAAGGCCAAGCAAGGCCATCTACTGATGCTAGTGGTGATGCTAGTGGATAAGCCAACTCTATCGAATGGGTGTGATGAAACCAGCGGCCCCTTGGCCTTCTTCAATTGGCTACCCTGCTGATTGCTTTTTTAAGCTTAATTCGTTCTGTTGTCTCTGATTTGTTGTTAGAACTTTGATACTATGCCTTCTCAGCTCGACTGGTGGCGCAGTGCCGTCATTTATCAGATTTATCCCCGCAGCTTCGCGGACGGCAATGGCGACGGTATTGGCGATCTGCCCGGCATTCTCCAGCATATTGACTATGTGGCTAGCCTGAATGTCGATGCTCTATGGATTTCGCCCTTCTTCAAGTCGCCAATGAAGGACTTTGGCTACGATATCTCCGACTATCGAGCTGTGGACCCTATTTTTGGCACTCTAGACGACTTTAAGGCCGTGCTGGCGGCTGCCCACGATCGCGATCTGCGCGTGCTGATCGACCAGGTGTGGAACCATACCTCTGACCAACACCCCTGGTTTGAGGAAAGTCGCACCAGCCGCGACAACGCCAAGGCCGACTGGTACGTTTGGGCCGACCCCAAGCCCGACGGCACGCCGCCTAACAACTGGCTCTCCACCTTTGGCGGCAGCGCCTGGGCCTGGGAACCCCAGCGACAGCAGTACTTTTTGCACAATTTTTTAGACAGTCAGCCCGATTTGAACTGGTATAACCCCGAGGTGGTCGCGGCTATTTTGGACACCGCCCGGTTCTGGCTTGAGCTGGGCGTCGATGGCTTTCGCCTGGATGTCGTTAACTTCTTCACCCACGATCGCAGCCTGCAAGACAACCCCCTGCGGCCCCCAGATATGCCCCGCCCGGCGGGGGCAACGGCGTCAGACCCGTTCTTTGCCCAGGTCAACCTGCACAACCTCGACCAGCCCTCTACGCTAGAGCTGCTCAAGCCGATGCGGCAGCTGCTCGATCGCTATGGCGCGATCGCCCTGGCCGAAATTAGCAGCACCGAAGACGCGCTGCTCACCTCCAGTGCCTACGTCAGTGGCCCAGACCGGCTGCACACCGCCTACAACTCCTCGCTGATGACCGACGAACCGCTGACGGTGCAGCGGTTAACCCAGCTGATTCAGCGAGTCGAGGCGCTCTTTACCGACGGGGTGATCTGCTGGACGGCGGGCACCCACGATTTTCCCCGGCTCAAAAGTCGGTGGAGCAAGTACCAGCCCAGCGAAACCTTCTTGCAGGATGCTTTCGACCACATGTTTGCCGCCCTGATTACCTCCCTGCGAGGCTGCTGCTGCCTCTACCAAGGCGATGAGCTGGGCATGACCCAGGCCGAGATTCCCTACGAAAAGATGAAGGATCCCTTTGGCCTGCAGGGGTATCCCCACGTGCTGGGGCGAGACGGGTCCCGCACACCCATGCCCTGGCGTAAGGATGCCCCCGCCGCTGGCTTTACCACCGCCTCAGAGCCCTGGCTACCCATTCCGGCCGACCACCAGGCCTACGCTGTCGATGTGCAGGAGGCCGATCCGACCTCGCTGCTGCAAAAGTATCGGCGGCTAATTCGCTGGCGAAATCAACAGCCCGCTCTCCGCCAGGGCGATTTATCGCTATTGAGTTTATCTAAGGACGAACTGCTGGGGTTTGTGCGAGCCTGCGATCAGCAGCGGCTGCTGTGTCTGTTTAACCTCAGCCCCGCCACTGTTTACTGCGATCGCGCCGAAATTCCCGCCGGCGAGTCCATAGAGGATATGGGCGTCAGCGATCGCAGCTACCACGACATCCTAGAGCTACCGCCCTTTGGCATCTACTTTGCCAACCTCGTCTAAGCGTTGGGCCACGTCCTAGGAGGCGGGTTCTTCGGCCTTGTGCCGCATCATGTTCTCGCCCTTGAGCATGCGCTGGGCGGCATCTAGCAGCATTTCCTCCAGGTAAGGCTTGGTAAAGTAGCCTTTGGCCCCCAGGTCTACGGCCATCTGGCGGTGGCGATCGGCCCCCCGAGAGGTCAGCATGGCGATCGGCACCTGGCTGAGGGTGCTGTCTTTCTGCATGCGAGAGAGCAGTTCTAGACCGTCCATGCGGGGCATTTCAATGTCGCAGAAGACTAGGTCACAGGGCAGACCGGAGCGCAGTTTTTCCCAAGCTTCCTGGCCGTCGCGGGCCTGTTCCACCCGGTAACCCACTTTATTGAAGCTCATCGACAGCAGCTCGCGAACGGTAATCGAGTCGTCTACGATCAGCACCGTCGGATCGGTTTGAGCCACGGCCTCAACGGGTTCTTCGTCGACCGTCTGCGTCCACAGCGAGGTCGAAGCGTCGCGTCGCAGGCGACCGCTGGCCAGGTCGATCAGCTCCAGCACGTCGGCAATGGGCATGACCCGCCCATCGCCTAGCACCGTGGCCCCGGCAATGCCGATGGGCTTGGGCACCGGCCCTTCTAGCTGTTTGATCACAATTTCCTGCTCGCCAATTACCTGGTCGACTTGGAGGGCAATGAACGTGCTGGCGCTGCGCAGCACCACCATGGAAACCACGTCTTCGTCCTGGGGGCCGCCATAGACTCGGCCCCGGCCCAGGCTGCGGTTGAAGCGCAGCAGCTCGCCCAGCGGGCGGAAGGGCAGCAGCGTATCGCGCCAGAGAAT
>JBARVK010000580.1:0-3368 GCA_049646225.1 Nodosilinea sp. | reverse complement strand
CCCCAGGGGTCGATAATCATGGCGTGCCCGTGGGACTGGCGACGGGCGTTGTGGAAGCCGGTTTGGGCAGGGGCAATCACGTAGCAGGTATTTTCGATCGCGCGGGCCTTGAGCAGCACCTGCCAGTGGTCTTTGCCGGTAAAGGCGGTAAAAGCGGCAGGTACTACCAGCACCTCGGCTCCCTGCTGCGATAGATGGCGGTACAGCTCTGGAAAGCGCACGTCGTAGCACACCGACAGGCCCAAAATGCCAAAGGGTTTAGAGGGAAACACATCGGGCAGCAAATGGCCCGAAATCACGGTATTAGACTCGCGGTAGGTGTTGCCGTCGGGCAGGTTGACGTCGAACAGATGCACTTTTTCGTAGCGCAGCAGCTCTTGGCCCTCGGGAGACACCAGCAGCGCCGTGTTAAAGACTTTGCCCTCTTTGGCAGGCACCGGGTAGCCGCCGCCTATCAGCGTCACTTGGTAGCGCTGCGCCATGGTTTTAAGAAAGGCTTCGCTGGCCCGGCTAATGGTATCAGCCTGGGCAATTTTAGCGGCTTCGTCGCCCAAAAACGAAAAATTTTCGGGTAGGGTAACGAGTTCTGCCCCCTGGCGCGCGGCCAGATCAATTAGCTCTTCGGCCTGGGCCAGATTTTTGTCCAAATCTGGCACACTGGTCATCTGTACGGCGGCGGCCCGATACGCTCTCATAAATTACCTGACTGGATATGGAGAAATCTGGAACAGATCTGTTCCCTACGCCTCAATTTTATTCGCTCAGGGGAACGGTTTACGCAGTCAGGCCAAAACAGCCGGTCGAATTTGTCCCCGCCTAGGGATCGGTGACGACGATGATGGCGATCGCCTCTGGTTTGGCGCTAACGGTAACGGGATCACCGACCGTTACTGACTGGGGTTGGTTAGCCTGCGCCGCCCGCAGGCCCTTTGAAAGCCAAGGTTGAGCGGTGGCCTCAGGTGCCGCCAGGGCCACAAATTGGTTGGCGTAGACCACCTGGGTCATGGTCAGCGGGGTCCCCGGCTCGCGGCGAGGCAGCACTAAGGTAGCCCGATCGCCTGCCAGCTCTACTGTTGCCAGGCCGTCAGCCGAGCGACCGAGCATGGTGTTGGCGGGGCCAGAGACAAAGGTGAAGGCTGGTTTGCCGCTGGCTAGAGCGTTTTGCAGGGTACTGACGGTGGCGGCCTGAGCGGCTCCACTGGTCTGGGCCTGCCGATTGCGGGCGATTGCTCGATTGCTGCGATACGCTTCGGCCTTAGCCTGGGCCTGGGCATAATTAGGGTCTTCGGCAGGCACCCGCTCCAGGGCTGCGATCGCCTGACTCCACAGGTCGCTCACCTGGTGCCACTCAGCCTGGGTTTGGGCCGTTTGAGCCGCCACCGCCGCCTGCCAGCCTAGGTCAGTGCCCAGCTGCCAGGGCGAGGTCGTCCGCTCGTTGAAGGGCAGCTCTGGAGCCGGGGCTGGGCCACTGGCGGTAGATAGGTAAGACCAACCGATCAGAACGGCGGCGATCGCCCCGACTCCGCCGATACTCCAGGTCAGAGATGATTTCGCTAGCTGATGCACCATAACTCTCGCGCTGTAGGCCTCGGGCCATCGGTATACCCTAGTCTTTCAGCGCCACAGGCGACCCACCGGGACATTTCAGGTTCAAATTTGGGTCTCAGGGCTCATCGTCAGCGGCTGCCCTCTTAGCTCCCGCGCTCCCCTGCATAATCTCAACCGACCTAAATCAAGCAGTGCAAATCCCCCGCCTTTTGGCTAAACAAGAGGTTCTCACGGTAGTCAACTGGGCAGTCGATCACAGCGGGCACATCATCCTCAAGGGCTGACTTCAGGGTGGGGATAAAGTCTTCAGCCGATTCAATCCGGTAGCCCTTTAGGCCCATGGCTTCGGCCAATTTCACAAAGTCGGGGTTGGTGAAGTGAATATAGGTTGACTCACCGTAGTAATTCATTTGCTTCCACTCGATCAGCCCGTAGCCGCCGTCGTTAAAGATAATGGTGACAAAGGGCGTACCCACCCGCAGGGCGGTTTCAAGTTCCTGGCAGTTCATCATAAAGCCGCCGTCGCCGGTTACCGCCACCACCTTACGGTTAGGGTGCACCAGCTTGGCCGCCAGCGCCCCCGGTAGCGCAATACCCATGGCCGCAAAGCCGTTTGAAATCAGGCAGGTGTTGGGGCGCAGGCAGTGGTAGTTGCGGGCCATCCACATTTTGTGGGCGCCCACGTCAGAAATCACAATATCTTCGGCGCTCAGCACCTGGCGCAGGTCGTAGATCAGCTTTTGGGGCTTAATCGGAAAGCCATAGTCGTCGGCGTACTGCTCGTAGTCGGCGCGAATCTCGTCGCGCACCTTGAGACTGGCGGGGTCGGGGTGGCCCTGACGCTTCACCCGCTTGAGAATTTCTTCGAGCGAGTCAGAAATATCGCCAATCACCTCGACTTTGGGAATGTAGCTGCTGTCGATTTCGGCGTGGGTAAGGTTGATGTGCAGAATCGGCAGGTTTCCCTCGGGGTTCCACTTCTTGGGCGAATACTCGATCAAGTCGTAGCCCACGGCAATGATCAAATCCGCCTGTTCCATCGCGCAGGTGATATAGTCGCGCTGCTGCAACCCGATCGACCACAGCGCCAGCGGATGGGTATAGGGAATTACGCCCTTACCCATAAAGGTATTGGCCACCGGAATGTTGAGCTGGGTGGCAAACTCGGTGAGGGCCTCGCTAGCGCTGGCCCGAATCGCCCCGTTACCGACCAAAATCATGGGGTTACTAGCCTGGGAAATGGCCACCGCCGCCTGCTGAATACTCTGCAGTGAGGCGTAGGTTTTCTCCTTACCATCTTTGCGCAGGGCCGTCCCCTCAACTTCCATTTCGGCGATGTTTTCGGGCAGATCAATATGCACCGCACCGGGCTTTTCGCTTTGGGCCAGCTTAAAGGCCTTACGCACAATCTCAGGGGTAATGCTGGGCCGCACGATCTGGGCATTCCACTTGGTGACCGGGGCAAACATCGCCACTAAGTCCAAGTACTGGTGCGACTCAATGTGCATGCGATCGGTGCCCACCTGTCCGGTGATCGCCACCAGCGGGGCGCGATCGAGGGTCGCATCGGCCACCCCGGTCATCAGGTTAGTCGCCCCCGGCCCCAGGGTAGATAGACAAACCCCTGCTTTGCCGGTCAGCCGCCCGTAAACATCAGCCATAAAGGCTGCCCCCTGCTCGTGGCGGGTGGTGATGAACTGAATTGAGGATCGCTTTAGGGCCTGGAGCAGCTGCAGGTTCTCTTCTCCCGGCAGACCAAAGATATATTCGACGCCTTCGTTCTCAAGGCACTGGACAAGGAGTTCGGCGGTGTTCATAGG
>JBARVK010000579.1:0-2089 GCA_049646225.1 Nodosilinea sp. | reverse complement strand
CGGTGAGCGTCGTATGAGGAATTTGAATGCCGAAGCAGATTGTTATTGCTGAGCAAAACCGAATTGCTGCGGTTTTTTCAGAAGACCAGATCCAAGAGCTGATTGTGGCGACAGGTAGTCACCAAGTCAGCGATATTTATCTAGGCACGGTAGAAAACGTGCTGCCCGGTATCGATGCCGCCTTCGTCAATATTGGCGACAGCGAGCGCAACGGCTTTATGCATGTCACCGACCTAGGTCCCCTGAAGCTGAAGCGCAGCGCCGGTTCCATCACCGAGCTAGTGGTGCCCCAGCAGAAGGTGCTGGTGCAGATCATGAAAGAGCCAACCGGCAACAAAGGGCCACGGCTAACGGGCAACATTAGCCTGCCGGGGCGCTACCTGGTGCTGATGCCCTCGGGGCGCGGGGTTAATCTGTCCCGGCGCATTCGCAGCGAGAGCGAGCGCAACCGCCTGCGGGCTTTGGCCATTCTAGTCAAACCGGCGGGCATGGGTCTGCTGGTACGCACCGAGGCCGAGGGCATTAGCGAAAACGCCATCATTGAAGACTTAGAAACGCTGCAAAAGCAGTGGGAGAGCATTCAGCAGCAGGCGCTCAGCACTCGCCCGCCCGCCCTGCTCAACCGCGATGACGACTTCATTCAGCGGGTGCTGCGCGACGCTTACAATGCCGATGTCAATCGGATTGTGACCGACTCCAGCACCGGCATGAAGCGGGTGAAACAGCATCTGTCCAACTGGAGCGATGGTCAGGTGCCGACTGGGGTGTTGATCGACCACCATCGCGAACGCACTCCTATTCTGGAATATTTTCGGGTCAATGCGGCCATTCGCGAGGCCCTCAAACCCAGAGTAGATCTGCCCTCCGGTGGCTACATTATTATTGAGCGCACCGAGGCGCTGACGGTCATCGACGTCAACTCGGGGTCGTTTACCCGCTCAGCTACCGCCCGGGAAACAGTACTGTGGACCAACTGCGAAGCCGCTACTGAAATCGCTCGGCAGTTGCGCCTGCGCAATATTGCCGGGGTGATCGTGGTCGACTTTATCGACATGGATTCACGGCGTGACAAACTGCAGGTGCTCGAGCATTTCAACAAAGCGCTGCGCTCTGATAAGGCCCGCCCTCAAATTTCACAGCTATCTGAACTAGGCCTGGTAGAGCTGACCCGCAAGCGCCAGGGCCAAAATATTTATGAGTTGTTTGGTCGCCCCTGCCCAACCTGCGGCGGACTAGGCCACTTGGTGCACCTGCCCGGTGAAGCCCCCACTGACAGCGGGCAAGAGTCGTCACGCCCGATGGTTTCTGGCGGTGGATCTGCGGCTCAGATATCTCCCCCTATGGGCGATACAGAGAGTCTTGAGAGTCGCCCCGACCTGCAGGAGCTAGATCTCGTCAATCACCCTAGCTACCAAGATCGTTCAGGCCGAGGCAACAACCGCCGCCGCCGCCGCCGCGATCCCCTACCCACCACCAAGGGCAATGGTAAAGAAGCACCCGTAGCTAAAGCCGGGCCAAGCAATGAGGAGAAGGAGCCCGCCGAGGCGGTAGCCTCAGTACCTATCAGTAAGCCTGAGGACGACAAAGCGCCACCCCGCAGCCGAGGGCGGGCCGGCTCTCGAAACGATTCGCCAGGGGACTCATCCCGGAATCGCAAGCCTGCGGCGTCGCCGCAGGTCGTCACCGTGGAAATGACGCCTGATGAGCAGCGCATCTACGCCATGATGGGGATTTCGCCCATGGTGCTGTCGACCCAAGAGGTGTCTGACCCGCGCAATGTGGTGGTATCTGTGGTGCTGCCGGGTCACGTACCCGCTGAGGTGGTCTCGTCTCCCCAAGACGATCTGGCAGACGGATCAACGATGGCTTTGGCAGAGGTGCCTGCCCTGGCGATCGCAGAACCCGCCTCTTTGCCGCCTAAACCCTCTCCCAGTCGTACCGTGCGTACCCGCGCCGCTCGCGCTAAAGCCGAGGAAGCTGATTCACCCGATACTGATACGGCCCCATCTGAGGCGATCGCAGGCATTCCAGAGCCCGTCGTAGAGGCCCCAGCAGCTAAACCCAGTCCCACCGAAGCGGTGTCTGAGCC
>JBARVK010000578.1:0-6580 GCA_049646225.1 Nodosilinea sp. | reverse complement strand
GAGCAACTGTTGGCTGAGCTACAGTGCCTCTACGACCTGGGCTGGCGGCGCAGCATCTTCATGGTTGACGACAACTTTATCGGCAACAAGCGCAACGTCAAGCTATTGCTCAAAGCCATGAAGCCCTGGATGGAGGAGCACGGCTACCCCTTCTCCTTTGCCACCGAGGCCTCGGTGGATCTAGCTCAAGATCCAGAACTGATGCAGATGATGGTTGACTGCAACTTTGGCACCGTTTTCTTAGGGATTGAAACTCCCGACGACGACAGCCTGAACATGACCAAAAAGTTTCAGAATATGCGCGACCCCCTTTCCGAGTCGGTGATTTCGATCGCCAATGCGGGGCTGCGGGTAATGGCGGGGCTAATCGTCGGTTTCGACGGCGAAAAGTCTGGGGCCGGGCGGCGGATCTACGAGTTTGTTGAGCAGACCGCCATTCCCACGGCGCTGGTGAGCATGCTGCAAGCCCTGCCCGACACCGCCCTCTGGCACCGCCTGGAAAAAGAAGGTCGCCTGCTGGGCAAGAGCGCCGATATCAACCAAACCACTCTAATGAACTTTGTGCCCACCCGGCCCATCGAAGAGATTACCGAAGAATATATTCAGGTGTTTTGGGATCTTTACGATCCGCTAACGGTTCTCAACCGCACCTATCGTCACTTTCTCATGCTGGGCGAGGCCCAAAAGCGCAGCTATCAAAATCGCACTACTTCGGCGGGTGCCCCCGATATCAACTGGGTCACGATTCGCGCCTTTCTAATCGTGGTGTGGCGGCAGGGCATTTTGCGCAAGACTCGCCTGCGGTTTTGGCTTAACCTGGCGATTATGCTGTGGCGCTATCCAGCGGTGGCGGCCAACTATATTTCGGTCTGCGCCCAGGCCGAGCACTTCATTGACTTCCGCCAGATCGTGCGGCAAAACATTGAAGAGCAGCTATCGGCCTACCTAGAGGCTAAAAAAGCCACCGATACCGCCACAGCCGCCTCCGAATCTGTGGCGGTATCGGTGAGCTAGATTGGCTTTCTACCACTCAACCCTGACAAGATAGCCGAGGAAGCTGGTGTTCCTCGGCTATTGTTTTAAGCGCCTATATGCGCTAAGTCTGAATGACGTCCCACAGCCGCTTCAGTACGCGCAAAGCGGCGTCCAGGTCACTGCCTTGGTTAAGCCGCGAGAATAGGTCAGAGGTGGTGTATTCAGGCCCCTTCCCTGGCCCAAAACCTGGCATCAGATTAATAAAAATTCGCTACCGTTCAGAAATTTTGTTTTGAGGCCGTGGAGCTTAATGGTTCGGGCGGCGATCGCCTGCGCTATAGCAACGCTCGAATCAGGAGGGCGAATACCCCTTATCCTAAGGGGCTAACGTCTTTAGCGATCGCCCCTCTCCCCAATCGCCCCCTTCGCTCGGCACGATCGTCGCCACTGTTGGTAAGCGCGCTGGTAATCAGCCCAGGCTCTCAGCTCACCATCGGGGCCGTAGCGGTGCTTAAACTGCTCCCAGCAGACCTTTTCTTCCATGGGAACCTCGCAGCTATGGATTAAAAACTTCAGGAAACCCAGGTTTTGGATCCTAAATAAATAATGCCAGACCCGGCGCTGCGGTGGGGAACTCCGCAATACAACTTGAGGTTTTTTGAATTGGGCACTGACAGTAGGGCGATCGCCGTCACCGTCCCAGATGTAGCGCTCCATCTAGCAAAAGATCGATTTTCGAACACTACATCTGAAAATAATCCGTTATGATGATCGACCATTGGGGCGATTCGCTGAATCGGGCTAGTAGTCTGCTAATTCATGCGGTTTTCTCTCGCCTGGTCTGGGTGATAACGCACCGAATCTACGTCCTCTCTCTATCAAAAGGTTGATCCCATGGTTCAAGAACTTCCCCCTACCCGGCAGCAGGGGCCATTCCCTGAAGCGGCTCCAGCGGCGTTTCCTGTGTTTTACCGCACCTACAGTCGCCGGGGCGAGGTAGTAGAGGGGCAGCGCGAAACCTGGGATCAGGTGTGCGATCGCACCCTGTCCGGCCTGGTCGAACTCGGTCACCTCACCCCCGAAGAAACTGCTCTGCTCAATCGCATGCAGCGTCAGGTTAAGGCCCTACCCTCGGGGCGGTGGCTCTGGGTCGGCGGCACCGATTGGAGCAAGCAGCCCGAAAATTTTTCTGGAGCCTACAACTGCACTAGCACTGATGTTGTCGACTGGCGCGCCTTTGGCCTGATGATGGATCTGGCCATGATGGGCTGCGGCACCGGGGCCATTCTTGAACCCAAGTACATCAGCCAGATTCCCGCCATTCGCAATCGCCTCATCGTCACCATGGCAGGCGACATTGGTGAAACTCCCGTGGGCGATCGCCGCGACATTACCGACGTGACGACAGAGGGCAACCAGGTTACCATTCGCGTCGGCGACAGCCGTCCGGGCTGGGTCAAGTCTTACCAAACCCTGCTAGAGCTTTCGACCGATGAGAGTTTTGCTGGCGATGTTCACGTCACCATTGACCTGCGTGACGTGCGACCGGCTGGCGAAAAGCTAAAGGGCTTCGGCGGCGTGGCCAACCCCGTGCGTTTATCGCTGCTTTACGATCGCTGTGCCACCATTCTCAACAAAGCCCTGGGCCGCCAACTCAACTCGGTCGAGTGCTGCCTGCTGATCGACGAAGCCGCCGCCTGCGTGGTAGCGGGCAACATTCGCCGCTGCCTGCCCGAAGACGCCCTGGTGCACACCTCAAAGGGGCTGGTGCCGATCAAGGATGTGCAGGTGGGTGACCAGGTGCAAACCCCCCTGGGCTTTCGGCGAGTGGTCAACAAGTTTGACCAGGGTCTTCAGGATGTGTACGAAATTGAAACCAATGGCCCTCTGCCCAGGGCCACCCTAAACCACCGAGTAGCCGTCTTGGCCGATGCCCAGGGGCAGGTGCAGTGGAAGCGGGTCGATCAGCTGGAAGTGGGCGATCGCCTCATGCACAGCACCCAAATTTTGTCCGGATCGCCCACAGTCCTGCCCGCCGATTTCACCGCTACCCGGCCCGACCAAAGCCACACCGCTAAAAGCCTGAGCATTCCTGCGTTGAGCACCGATGTCGCCTGGCTGATTGGCTATACCCACGGGGATGGCTACGTGGCCCTGGGTCGCAACAAGCACGATAAGCCCTATGGCCGAGTGGAATGGGCCATGAATGGCACCGATGGCGAAACTACCAATCGCCTTCAGCAGAAGCTGGATCGGGCGCTGGCCCAGTTTGGCCTGAGTGCCACCCACGGCACCGTAGCCGGAGAGAACACGGCTAAATCGGTCTGCTCGTCCATTCGCTTAGCCGAATACTTTCACCGCTACATCAAGCAGGCCAGCCAGCCCCTCGTGGTTCCCAGCTTTATTTTGCAGGGGTCGATAGAGGTACGAGCGGCTTATTTGGCTGGCCTAGTCGATAGCGATGGGGCCGTCAACAATCGGCCTCCCCATCTGCTGACTACCGTTTATCCGGCCTTTGCCCGCCAGGTAGCGGCGGTGCTGTCGAGCCTAGGTATTGCCGGACGACTTACCTTAGTGCGTCCACAAATTGAAAACTGGCAGGTCAAGTACAATCTCACCATTCCCGCCCTTAAAGGGCAGTACAACAGCCTGATTGCGCCCCATTCTGTTAAGGGCGAGCTGCGCCAGGGGCTAAAAATGTACGGGTTTACCGTCCCCGGCACGCTGATGCGCGAGGTCTATACCTACAGCGAAATGCGAGCCATGGGCTTTGAAGGATCGCGCCAAACCGATGCCAACTACGAGCGCTATATTGCTGAGGCCGAGGTCAGTTTGGATGTACCCGTGACAGTGAGAGGCATTGGCAGCTACAACTCCATTCAGACCTATGACATTGAGGTGGAGGAAGCCCACTGCTTCTACTGCGACGGCTACCTGACGCACAACAGCGCCGGTATGCGCCAGTTCGACAGCAACGATGAATTGTCCGCCAGCGCCAAGGACAACCTCTGGCAGCAAGACGCCGAGGGCAACTGGCGCATCGACCCCGAGCGCGACGTGCTGCGCATGGCCAATCACACCCGCGTGTTTCACACCAAGCCCAGCCTGCAAGACTGCGTGGATTCGGTCCGTAAGCAGTTTTACTCAGGCGAAGGGGCGATCCAGTGGGCCGGGGAAGCGAAAAAGCGAGCCCAAGGGGACGATCGCTACGGTCTCAACCCCTGCGTGACGGCTGATACCTGGGTTCACACAGGCGACGGACCGCGCCAGGTCAAGGAACTGGTTGGTCAGCAGCATAGCACCTATGTCAATGGTGAGCTGTTTAGTACTACTCCCGAGGGTTTCTTCTACTCAGGCACCAAGCCCGTCCTTAAGCTCACCACTCAGGAAGGGTATACGCTGCGGCTAACAGGCAACCACCGGGTTCTGAAAGTCACGGCCCAAACCCAGAAGGCCCAGTACACCGAGTGGGCAACGGCGGAGACGTTGCGACCGGGCGATCGCGTTCTACTGCACAACCATCGAGGTCTACAGCCCTGGGATGGTCAGGGTACAGCCGAAGCCGGCTGGTTACTGGGGAACCTGGTGGGAGATGGCAGTCTGACCAAAACTCAGTGGAATGACTCGGCGCTACTGCGGTTCTGGGGAGATTCCCAGGCGGATATGAGCGAACATGCGATTGCTCTATTAACCACTACTGTCGACTATGAACGTCGGACAGAGGCGGCTCACTATCACACCCAACTCAAACACCGAGTGGTTAACTCCGCCGGTCTGGCTCGGCTAGCCGCTGAATTTGGCCTTGCTCCAGGGCATAAAGCAATCACAGCTGCAATCGAGCAGGGTAGCTACGAGTTCTACCAAGGCTTTTTGCGAGGCCTGTTTGATGCGGATGGTAGCGTTCAAGGGCATCAGGCCAAAGGTGTCAGCATTCGGCTGGCCCAGAGTAACTTGGCCAACCTAGAGGCCGTACAACGAATGCTGAGCCGCTTGGGCATCGTGGCGACGATTTATCAAGAGAGACGAGCTGAGGGGCATCGGCTGCTACCCAATACCAATCGCGATCCTGCGCTCTATTTCTGCCAGGCCCAGCACGAGTTAGTGATCGCCAACGACAACTTGCAGATCTTTCAAAGTCTGGTAGGTTTCCGGGAACCTTCTAAGTCAGCCAAGTTGGCAGACCTGCTCTCAAACTACAAGCGCTGCCCCAACCGGGAACGGTTTGCAGCCACAGTAGCCACGATCGTGCCCGATGGCGTGGAAGCGGTCTATGACTGCACTGTACCTGGACCCAGTCGGTTTGATGCCAATGGTTTTGTCGCTCACAATTGCGGTGAAATTATCGGCTCCAACTTCCACTGCAACCTGGCAGAGGTACACCTCAACCAGCTCGATCCGCAGAACCTACAGGATCAGGAGGATGCCTTTACCGCCGCAGCGCTATCTGTAGCCGTGCTGCTGAACCACCAGTTCCAGGAACCCCGCTACCAAAAATCGCGGCTAGAAGACCCCATTGTGGGCGTGTCTTTCACTGGGCTATTTGACTTCTTCGTGCTCGCTTTTGGCGTTGAGTGGCTGCGCTGGTGGGAGGCGGGCCGCCCCAACACAATGCAGGGACTCGACTTTAAAGCCAGAGAAGAAGAGTATCTGACTCGGTGGAAGGATATTGTCCATCGGGTGGTGGGTGAGTACTGCGATCGCCACGGGTTGGTGCGACCTAACCGCTGCACCACCGTGCAGCCTGCGGGCACCAAGTCTCTGCTCACGGGCGCTAGCCCCGGCTGGCACCCGCCCAAAGCCCAGCGGTTCATTCGCCGGATTACTTTCCGCAAAAATGATCCCGTAGCAATGGCCTGTATTGACTACGGCTATACCATCGTGCCGTCGCAGTCTGACAAAGACGACAACGGCAATCTGCTCAACGATCCCTTCGACCCCCGCTGTAGCGAGTGGCTGGTTGAAATTCCCGTTGAGGTGCTCTGGGCTAACCTGCCGGGGGCTGACGAAATTGCGATCGAGAAATTCTCGGCGGCGGCCCAGTTTGACTTTTACATGCAGGTGCAAAAGCATTACACCACCCACAACACCTCCGCCACCATCGAGTTTCGCGAGCCTGAGCTAGAGTCGCTGGCCGAGCGCATTTACCAAACCATCCAAAACGATGAAGGCTACATTTCTGCCGCGCTGCTGGCCCGATTCGACGACCTGCAAACGTTCCCCCGGCTGCCTTTTGAACCGATCGACAAAGCCACCTTCGAAGCTCAAAAACAGCAGGTAGAAGCCCGGCGCGGTACCGAAAACTTCCACGCTGCGCTGTCGCGCTATGACGCGGGCGAGGTAATTGAGGCTGGCCCCGCTGGCTGCGACTCCGACAAGTGCATGATGCCGGAGAAAAAACCTGACTAAGTTGATCTGAGCATAGATTTAAAGCACAGACCTAGAGAGACAGCGAAATGGGTTATTGACGACGTCAATAACCCATTTTTTTAGTCTTATACCGAATCCTAACGGGCGTATCTAGCGTTCGGGGGAGTAGATTGACGGTGGGTCTGGAACGTGTGGAAATAAGGCCTCAAAGCGCTGATTGACCCAAGCGAGTCGCAAG
>JBARVK010000577.1:0-3963 GCA_049646225.1 Nodosilinea sp. | reverse complement strand
CTAAAGAACCGCTCGTATTCTGGATTGAAAATACAACTCCGGTGGAGTATCGGGCCGCGATCGCCGACGGAGCTAAGTGGTGGAATGCAGCCTTTGAGCAGGCCGGGTTTATCCAGGCAATCGAGGTGCGTCAAATGCCTGACCACGCCGACTGGGACCCCGCCGACGTGCGCTACAACGTCATCCGCTGGTCAGACTCCCTGTACCCCTGGGCCAGCGGCCTGGGGCCCTCTCGGGTCAACCCCTTAACCGGCGAAATTTTAGATGCCGACATCATTCTAGACGCCAGCGTGGTTGGCGATCTGAGCCTGGAGTACGACACCCTGGTGACGGGGGCAGGCCCGAGGGCAGGTGGCCTCTCTCCCTGTGCACACCCCCTGGGCGATCGACTCATCGCCCGCCTCTCATCTACAGATAACACCCCATCTCGTTCGGCGTCGGTATCCTCGCCGTTCGCCGAGTCTCCGCGCCTGGATGCCATGAACCTGTGTGCAGGCCTGCGATCGGCCCAAACTACGGCTTTTGGATCCCTAGCCATCGCAACCCTAGCCCCATCGACCAGCCGTGAGGCCAGAGAAACGTATATTCAGCAGTATCTCCGGGTCCTCACAGCCCACGAAGTCGGTCACGTGCTGGGGCTACGACACAACTTTTTGGGCAGCACGCTGCTGTCTCCCACCGATTTAAACGACCCCACCGTAACCCAGTCTCAGGGGCTGTCCAGCTCTGTTATGGACTACTTGCCGCCTAACCTGGCTCGCCCTGACCAGCCCCAGGGCGATTATTTTCCTACCCAACTAGGCCCCTACGACCTGTGGGCGATTGAATACGGCTATCGTCCGGTCAGCAACCCAATTTTTGCCCAGCGCGAGCTGCAGCCGATTGCCAACCGCTCTGGAACAGCCGAGCTGGCCTACGCACCCGACGAAGATGTCTACGCCATGCTCGACCCCACGGCTAACCCCTGGGATACGAGCAATGATCCCCTAGGCTATGCCGAGAGCCAAATGGCGATCGCAAAGACGATCTGGGATCGCTTGGACTGGTATTCGGTCAATCCGGGTGAGGGCTACGGCCAGCTGCGGCAGCGAGTCAACCTGGTCTTCTTCCACTACGACATGCAGGCCATGATCGTCGGCAACTACATCGGCGGCCAGCGTTTTATGCGAACCGACCCCTGGAGTTCTGACGGTCAGCCCCCCTTTATACCCATCGCAGCGGCGGAGCAGCGGCGCGCTCTAGCGGTACTTAACCAGCGGGTGTTTGCCCCCGACGCCCTCACCCTATCGCCCGAGTTAATCAACCGCCTAGCCCCTGCCCGCTGGATGGACTGGAACCAGAACCCCTTTCTAGGCCGCATTGACTATCCCATTTACGATCGCCTGTTGTTAACCCAGGCTTTTGCGGTCAGTAACGTGCTAGACGGCTATCGTCTGCTGCGCCTGCGAGATAGTCAGTTCAAACAGCAGGGCGGCGACGCCTTTACCCTGGCCGAACTGTTCGACACCCTAGGGGCGTCGATCTGGTCTGACGTGCTCGCCCCACCCGCCGCGCCCACCGCTATCTCTAGCCTGCGGCAGGGGCTGCAGCGGCACTATTTAAACACCTTGACGAGCCTGGTGCTGCGCAACCACGGGTCTGGCGAAGGGGTGACCGACCTGCTGACCTTTGTGGCTCAGGAATTCACCTATGGGGCACCCGAAGAGGCGAGAGTGCTGGCTCGCGACCAGCTCAAGCAGATTCAGGAGGCGATCGCCCTTCACCTGCGTCGCCAGGGGCCGCGACTCGATACGGCCACCGTCGCCTATTTAGAAGATGTCAGCGATCGCATTGTAAAGGTGCTCGATGCTCCCCTACGTGGCCAGTAGACTCAGCCGAAAATCTATAAAGTTTCAATGATTTTCCCCGAAACGCAGCCCAATACCCAGTCCCCCAAGGTGGTATTCTGGATCGGGCCAAGATAAGGTTGGCCCCATTTTGGCCACGGTTACGATTCAACCATCACGCTAACCAGGGGCGGCCTTCAGCCTGGCTGTCCGGTGTAGCTAAGCCCTTTAAGCCAGTGAAAGCCGCTGCCAGGGTCGCCGTCTACTGCTTCAGGACTATCACTACCTGGGCATACTACCTTTACCGATATTTTGGTCGTTCCGCGGGTTATTCATGCTGAGTGCGTTAGTCGCTTTCACCCTTGCTCCCCTGTTTGGTCAACTCCCCCAAGGCGAGGTTTCCCCTACCCCCGAAGCCAAAACAGTTGTTATTCCTCGCGATGATTCCTATGCCGAGGTGATCCGCTACCAAGAAGTGCGGCCTCTGCCGGGTGGCCTAGACGAAACTCCTGTTTTTAACAGCAACAGCCCCGAAGTCGTGCAGCAGAACGGCATTTTGCTGTCCACCTTTCCCAAAGACGGTATGGCCTCTCCCGAGGCGCACCTCGACTATGCCTTTAACGGTCGCTTCGACATCTTTGCCCACCACATTGCTCGCGGTGTCAACCCCGACGATCGCCGTACCTTGTTTATGGGGGTAGTCGCCTACAACCCTGGCACCGAACCCATCGAGATCACCATTCACCAGGGAGTCAGCTACCTCAGCCAGGAGGCCCCGTTCATTGACCTGCCCGATGCGCGCCTGAGCAGCAACGGCAACGTCTACGCCGGGCCCGGTAGCCGCACCACCACCGATATTCTGCGCGGGGTCAACCAGCCCCACTGGCCCGATCGCATCACAATTCCGCCCGGGCACGTGCAGCTATTGATGAATACCCCGATTCCCCTGCGCCAGCTGACGGTGCCCATCAACGGCAGCTACCCCCAGGGCAGCGCCATTCCCAAGCCACCGGTACGCCCCGTTAGCCTGACCGCTGCCGACGCTCAAATTAACCCCGAACCCGGCGATCGCGATGCTGCGGCCCCGATGGCACCTCGGCCCGTCCCCAGCAATGGCCGCACCGCCATGATGTATCTCTCAAGCAGCGGCCCTGTACATGTGGCCAGCCTGTCCCGCTATGCCGACCTGCTGCCCAACGGTAACGAGCGGGTACCCTCTCTGCAAGACTGGTTAGGGGTGCTCAAGCAGGGAAGACTGGCGGGGCCCCGCGACATCCCCCCTTCCGACCCTGAGACCTATCGGTTTGGGCGGTTTTACTATGGTCGAGTGGCCGGAGTCGCCAAGGGTGCAAACTGGCAAGCCACCGTTACCGACTCTCCCGATACCGATGTACTGACCATTCCAGCTCCGGGGAATGCTTTCTCCTACGTGGTTAGCTCTGTAGATCGCAACACCTTTGGCACCGGACAAATTCAAAGCGCCCCCATGATCGCGCGCTATCCCGATACGGCCTACCGCGCCCACGGCAACTACGGCGTGCGCTATAGCCTCAGACTCCCCCTTTACAACAATCGCGGGTCTGAGCAAACCATCACGCTCAAACTTCAAACCCCGATCCGCGACGAAGATTTAGTCCAAGGTCTGCGGTTTCGGCGACCACCGGAAGACCGTATCTTCTTTCGGGGGACGGTGCGGCTAACATTTAAAAATCAGATGGGGTTAGAACGTACTCACTACGTTCATCTTGTGCAGCGCCGTGGTCAGGAAGCCGATGCCTTGCTCAGGCTCAACATTCCTGCCGAGGCCCGTCAGGATCTCGAAATTGATTTGGTGTATCCCCCCGACGCTACCCCGCCGCAGGTGATTACCGTACTCAACGGCGGCGTTCCCGAGGTATTTGAAGCTGAAACAATCGAGACGCCGACGGCACCAACCCTCAGCCGCGATCTTCAGCGGCAGCTTTAGTGACTTTCATTACCTCAAGAGTTCTACCCCGATTGCTATGGGACATCTGTTAGGGCCTGAGGCGGGTTAGTGGCAACCTGACAATATCACCCTGGCCCAGAGACCAATCGGCGTCATTGGGCCTTCCTCTGCCCAAGTTAGCGATCGCACAATGCCTTGCTAAATCAACCA
>JBARVK010000576.1:0-4285 GCA_049646225.1 Nodosilinea sp. | reverse complement strand
CATCGGCATTCAGGATTTCTTGACCGAAGATCGGCCAAACCACCTGAGCGCTGGGCTTGATGCCCGTGGGGTCAGTCATCCAAGCTTCGAAGTTTGAAAACTTAGCGCCATGGAAATACATGCCGCTGAGCCAAATAAAGATGACGGCTAAGTGACCGAAGTGGGCGCTAAAGATTTTGCGCGAAATATCTTCTAAATCACTGGTATGACTATCAAAATCGTGAGCGTCGGCGTGAAGGTTCCAAATCCAAGTGGTGGTTTTGGGTCCCTTAGCCAAAGTCCGATCAAAGTGACCCGGCTTGCCCCACCTCTCAAAAGAAGTAGGTACTGGATCCTTATCAACGATGACTTTAGCTTTCGCCTCCCGCTCGCGCGGGGTAGTTGTCATGGAGACTCTCCTCTCTCTAGACACAAGCAAATCGAGAATCAATCGCCTTGACTAAAACTGTACCCAGGTGCGCAGTCGCTTGCAGGTACAACCGATACTTAGGCGGTGATTGCTCTTGAGCATTATAGTCTCGCAATTTGACGCTTTTTGACTGAGGTTAACAATAATTCAATCTGCGGAATCCCTTGATCCGCAGGGCTTCCAGAAATGCTCCACAGGCAAAATTGATCACTAGGCCAGGGCTCTATTAACAAAACTCAATAAATAACCGGGCGGATCTTCCCAAATGTGCGACTAGACGCTCTTTTTGTTAATTAATATTAATTATTGACATCCAATGCTTGATCTTTGGCGGGTTGTGAAGGGGTTGAAATATCCGAAATGGCCCGTGTTGAGGCTGTAGCTGAAGATTATGACAACTCAGGAGGTCTTCGATGGTAACCACGATTATTAACGCCAGTTGCGCTATGGCGGCGGATAGGCGCAATAGCTCCCTGTCGTGCTGCGAAGGGCGGGGGTCGGGGCGGTAGTGCCAGGGGACTGTGTTCGCGCCGAAGGTTTCTGGCGGTGGCATCCCTGCCGGTGCCAAGTTAGGTCCGGGGCTAGGCTGAGCGGTTCAGCGATCGCTGGTGACGCCTGAGATAGCGCGTAGCCGCATAGCGTAGGTATGATTCCTTCAGTTTTCTGCTGTTCTGCAATCTAGCCCACGCTATGACGTTGAAACCTGAGGTGGCGATCGCAATTCTCTATCAGGGCGATCGCTTTCTGATGCAGCTGCGCGACGACATCCCCAATATTGCCTGGCCGGGCCACTGGGCTTTTTTTGGTGGCCACTTAGAACCGGGTGAATCGCCTGAGGTTGCCGTATACCGAGAACTGAGGGAAGAAATTGGCTATGACGCCTCCCAGCTAACTCTATTTGATCGCCTGGAAGATCATGCCGTGGTGCGGTACGTGTATCACGGGCCGCTGGTGGTGCCAGTAGCTACTCTGGTGCTGACCGAAGGACTGGATTTAGGCCTGTGGAGCGTTGAGGATATTCATCGGGGCCAGCGCTACTCATCCCGCGCGGGCGAAGAACGCCCCATTGGGCCGCCGCACCAGCAAATTTTGCTCTCTTTTCTAGGGCACCGTAGGATAGAACAGGCCCCACCCCATTCAGCTTAGGCTCGGTAGCTGCTGGTTCGACTAGACGCCTTGTCTAACCCTGGGGTAGTGCCGCATTCCTGATTGCTGTCCTCCTGCCGCCTATGGCTGACCCATCTGAACAGCTAGAGCTTTTTCCACCCGCGACGGCGACTCTACCCGAGTACCGCATTCGGGAAAGCTGTCGCGCCCGCCATGTCTCGATCAAAGTGCACCTCAACGGCCAGATCGAGGTGGTGGTTCCCAATGGCTTTGACCACACTCAGGTACCTGCACTGCTGGATCGCCGTCGCGACTGGCTGTGGCGATCGCAGCTACGCCTGGCCCATCAAACCGCTGGCCTCACGGACGACCACTTTGAGGAAAAACCAGATCAGATCGAGGTGCGATCGCGCTGCCAAACCTGGCAAGTCGGCTACCAGCCCGCCGCCGCCCGAACCCTAGCGCTGACCCAAAGCGCCCCCCAAACCCTGCTGCTGCGCGGCCCCATCGACGACAGCACCACCTGCGCCGATCTGCTGCGTCAGTGGCTCAGCCGCAAAGCTCGGGCCGAGTTTGCCCCCTGGCTGCGCGAGCTCAGCTTTGTACTCAAGCTGCCCTTTGAGCGCATTTCCATTCGGGGGCAAAAAACCCGCTGGGCCAGCTGTTCGTCCAATAAAAACATCAGCCTCAACTACAAGCTGTTGTTTTTGCCTCCCGAACTGGTTCACTACGTCTTTGTCCATGAGCTTTGCCATACCGTGCATATGAACCACTCCGCCGCCTTTTGGCAACTGGTTGAAGAGAAGCAGCCTGGGCACCAGCAGTACCGCGATGAAATTCGCAACGGCTGGCAATACGTGCCGCGCTGGGTCGAAGATTAACTCATGCACATTCACCCCCTCCAGACTCCCCACAGCGGCTATCACTGGGATGACCAAGCCGATCGCTTTTTCGAGGGCTGGTACTTTCGCGTCACCCTACCGGAAACAGGCCAAACCTTCGCCTTCATGTACTCCATTGAAGACCCGGCGGGCGGGCAGCCCCACAGCGGCGGCACGGCCCAAATCCTAGGCCCCAATGACAGCTACTTTTGCCGCACCTTTCCTGATGTATCGCAGTTTTGGGCTTGGCAAGAGGGTCTAGGGCTGGGGCATTGGCGAGGAAAACCTCGCATTGGGCCTCAAACCAGTCCGCGGCTGCTGTCGTCATCAGAGTTTAAGCATTACGTTGCCGAGGGGTACCAGGTTACGGCCACGCTGCATCAGGGGTATTTAAATGATCCGGTTGCCGGTTCTGTGGCCTGGCAGTACCACACAGAGCCGGTATACGGCTGGGCCAGTACGGGGCAGCCGCAGCAGTCTACTGCCGGTTTTCTCTCTAGCCTGCCTATTTTTGAGCCGGGGTGGCAAATTTTGATGGCCCACGGCCACTCCACAGGGTGGATTGAGTGGCAGGGGCAACGGTATGAGTTTACCGACGCGCCAGCCTACAGCGAGAAGAATTGGGGGCGATCGTTTCCACAAAAATGGTTTTGGGTCAACTGCAACGCCTTTGATGGCGTGGCTGACTTAGCTCTGACGGCTGGGGGCGGTCGTCGTCAGGTGCTGGGCTGGATGGAGTCAGTGGCTATGGTGGGTGTCCATCACGGCGGTCACTTTTACGAGTTTGTACCCTGGAATGCGCGAGTCACCTGGCACATCGACCCCTGGGGCTACTGGCACATGCGGGGTGAAAAATCAGACTATGTTGTAGAGGTGATCGGCAATACCGGGCTTGAGGGTATTCCGCTTCGGGCTCCCACCCAGCAGGGGATGATCTACTGCTGCCGCGACACGGCGCTAGGGCATGTCAGCGTCAAGCTGTGGCGGCGACAGGGCGGCAGTTTGGAGCTAATTGCGGCGGTTACGAGTACCCAGGCGGGGTTGGAAGTCGGCGGTGGCCCCTGGGATCAGCCTTGGATCAAAGAATAAACATGAAATCTTCTATGGATTTGTCCATGACAGGTCCAGCGACACTCTTGCCTGTGCGGGAATTTACCACTGGGCGGCTGATCTAGCCCGTGATACGAAAGCCTGACTGGCTATACCCGATTGGCTGAGGGCAAACCACCGTTTGCCTCTACAGGTTGGCCTGCTGGATATCGGGGGCGTGGAATTCGGATTCGGTATGATTTGTTGTAAAGCGCATCCATTACCAGGGCAGTACCTCTCCGTTGGAGTGCCAAAAGGTGCCTGAGTTCGCCAGGGTGAGCTCGTCAATGCGGGCTAGCAGCCCCTGCACGGCCTCGGCTGGGGTAATACCGTTTTGGGTAAAGCCAGTCATGCGGGTTTGCACCAGCCCTGGGTGCAAAATGGCTACAGCAATGCCCTTGGGTTTGAGATCGTGGGCCAGCGACTTGCCCGCCATCGACAGCGCCACCTTTGACATGCGGTAGCCGTAGGACCCACCGGAGGTATTGTCGGCGATGGAACCCATGCGACTGGTCATAATGGCCACCTTCGCCCCCTCAGAAAGGCAGGGTAACAGGGCTTGGGTAACCCTCAGCGGGCCGATCGCGTTGACCTCAAACTGCTGGCGAATGCTGTCGAAATCTAAATCATCTAGGGTGACGCGCTCAACAATACCAGCGTTGTTGATCAGCACATCGAGCGTGGTGCCTTGAAGGCGCTGGGCCAGAGTTATGACCGAGGCCTGATCGGTGATGTCGATGCCCGATTCTACCTGTACGCCCAGGGCTTTGAGGTCGTCGGAGGGCTGGCGGCACACAGC
>JBARVK010000575.1:0-12465 GCA_049646225.1 Nodosilinea sp. | reverse complement strand
GCATGCTACGCCCCTACAAACCGGGGAATACCGTTAGGATTCGGTATTAGTTGGGGCGCTAAACTTTCCCAGCTGGCTCAAACTTGTGGGCATGGTCTTGCAGGAGCGAGCTGACCTGGTTGAGCACGGTGTCGCCGTCCTTTTTCTGAATAGTGTGGCGCTCGGGATAAAAGTCAGGCTGGTCGAGGTTGCGAGCGATCGCCTGCTGCACTTGATCGGCAATCAGGGCAGACAGATCGCCGCGAGCGTTTTCCCGCTGGAAGTTGGCCCCTTCCTCGGTGGTTGCGTAGAGGGGCGGTAGCCGGTTAAGGGCGTAGGCGGCAATATCACCCAAATCGAGGGTCTTATCGGAGGTAGACTCAATTTCGGCTACCCGCGAAATGGCCTCGGTTAGCACCAGTTCTTCCATCACGTTGATGAACTGCTTGCGGGGAACGGCCACCACTTCGCCCGTTAGCAGGGCACCCATCAGACGGTCAAGGGCCATGTATTCTTCGATGGAGAGCTCAGCGGCGGTATCGCAAATGCGACCCACTTCAGCTTCCATGGCGGGGGTGAGGTAGCCGTCTTGTAGGGCTTGCTCAACAATTTTTTCAATAGTCATTTGGTCAAAAGCTCCATAAAACGGGTGGATTAACGGCTTCACTGAGATTGAGGGATTGGTTCATCAACGGGGGTAGGCATCCACCTGGGTGTAGTGTGCCCCAATCGATTTGGCAGGCTACAAGCGAATGTGAAGACTGCTTAGGGCGCAGTGGCAAATTGAGAATTTTTGACGAATCAGGAATATTTGATGAAGCCAATAGCCTGCTTCCAAATCTGGTGTTTGCTCTGATCATCGGTTTCTATACAGATGCACTGCGGGTCTTGCCACAGAACGCGACCCGCAATGACATCGCCAGTGATGAGTTTGACCTCAACAGAGGCTTTATCGCGAATCACGTTTTGAACCTGGCGCACGCTGGGCAACCCGGCGGCAAACTCTTGAGACATGGTGCAACGCCATCGAACTTACGGTGGTCTTACGGTACCCCGTTTGCCTTGCTAAGGTTACAGGGGTCGACAATTTGTTAGGGAACGTTGCAGGATGCCCCTGGGGAGATGGAGAGGTAAGGGGATAAGGAAGACAATCTTTATCACCTCTCCTCATCCCCTTACCTTCCCCATACCCTCACCCATCTCCCCGATTTGGTTAATAATTAAGGTTCATCCATTCAGCATCGGCACCCTATGGAATTCAGCAAGTATCACGGCCTGGGCAACGACTTCATCCTGGTGGACAATCGCCATCAGCCGGAGCCAGTGCTGACTGCTGAGGATGCGGTACGGTGGTGCGATCGCCACTTTGGTATTGGCGCTGACGGGGTGATTTTTGCTCTGCCCGGTCAGGCGGGTACCGACTACACCATGCGCATCTACAACTCTGACGGCTCAGAGCCCGAGATGTGCGGCAACGGCATTCGCTGCCTGGCCAAGTTTTTAGAAACTCTGGAAACCGCCGATGGCAAAGCGCCTCAAGCCCCCCACACCTACCGGATTCACACCCTGGCAGGGCTGATTTCGCCCACCCTACAGCCCGATGGTCAGGTGACGGTCGATATGGGGCCGCCCTACCTGCTGGCCCAGGAGATTCCCACCACGTTGGCGGCGGCCGATGAAAAAGTGGTGGCTGTACCGCTGACGGTGGCCGACCAGACCTGGCCGGTTACCTGCGTCAGCATGGGCAACCCCCACTGCATTACCTTTGTAGACGATGTCGACGGCATTGCCCTAGAGTCGATTGGCCCTCAGTTTGAGCACCACCCGGTCTTTCCCCAGCGCATCAATACCGAGTTTATTCAGGTGGTGCGGCCCGACTATCTCAAAATGCGGGTGTGGGAGCGGGGCGCTGGCATCACCCTGGCCTGCGGGACGGGGGCCTGTGCGTCGCTGGTAGCGGGGGTGCTGAATGGGGTCTGCGATCGCGCTGCCACCGTGGAGCTGCCCGGTGGCCCCCTCCACATCGAGTGGTCGGCCGCCGACAATCGCGTCTACATGACGGGCCCAGCGGAGCTGGTATTTAGGGGCGATCGCGGCTAGCGTATCAGTAAGAGGACGGCTGGTACCGGTTTTCCTGGTTTGGGTTGCGAAGGGGAGCTAGGGAACAGGGGGCTGACTGGCTAGGCGCTGACGGGGCGACGGATCAAGATGCCGCGCAGCCCGGCGGCTCTGGCTCCTTCTAGGTCATCGGTTTTGCTGTCGCCCACATGCCAGGCTTGACTGGCATCGCAGCGGTGCTTTTGCAGGGCCGCCGCAAAAATTCGCGGATTGGGTTTGGCTGCCCCCGCCTCAGCAGACAGGGTAACCGAACTCAGGTAGGTGGCCAGGTTGAGTTCTTCTAGCACCTGGTATAGGCGAGTGTCAAAGTTTGAAATTACCCCCAAAGTGATGCCGCGCCGCCGCCAGCGCTCCAGGGCAGGGGGGACATCGGGGTAGAGTACCCAGGGTTCGGCGGTGGCGAAGTGGGCATAGAGATCGGCAAAAAAACTGTCGAAGTCAACAAAGCGATCGAGCACTCCGGTACTACTAAAGGTCTGCTGGGCAATCACCCGCCACCAGCGGTACTCCTGCTCGGGCACCGTGGCCGGATCGCTGCCTGGAAAGGCCATTTCGGGAGCCGCCTTAAAGGCTCGAAAAAAGGCCTGATTGAGGGTCACAGGGTCAGCCTCAATGCCGTGCTGCTGGGCGAGGTCGGCATAGATAGCACCAACGCTCCCCTTCACCCCAAACAGAGTGCCGACCGCATCTAAAAAAATGACCTGAGGCTGAGGAATATTAGCCATCTGCAAGCGCTACAGGATGTAAACTCCTTTAGATTAGGGGCAAATACTAAACTTGGCGCAGGTTTGGCCCGCATAGGTAGGTGCTGCGGGCCGATCTAGGGGCCTGATCGGCCCGCAGCGCCCTGGCTCAAGCGTCGCCGTAGGCATCCATCCCCGCGCAGGAACAGATTAAGTTGCGATCGCCGTAGGCCTGGTCAACCCGGTTTACCGCTGGCCAGAACTTGGCGCTGCGGGTAAACGCCGTCGGAAAAACGGCCTGCTCGCGGCTATAGGGACGATTCCAGTCAGAGACAAGGTCTGTGGCCGTATGGGGGGCGTGTTTAAGCAGGTTGTGGTCGCGATCGCTCTCGCCGGTTTCAACTGCTCGAATTTCTGCTCGAATGGCGATCATGGCGTCGCAGAAGCGGTCTAGCTCGGCTTTAGACTCGCTTTCGGTGGGCTCTACCATCAGCGTGCCCGCCACCGGCCACGACATGGTGGGTGGGTGAAAGCCGTAGTCGATCAGGCGTTTGGCTACATCCTCAACGCCGATGTCGGCAGATTTTTTAAAGGGCCGCAGGTCGAGAATGCACTCGTGGGCCACCCGCCCATTTTGTCCGGTGTAGAGAATGTCGTAGTGCCCCGCCAGCCGCTGGGCCATATAGTTGGCGTTGAGAATGGCCACTTCGGTAGCTCGCTTCAGCCCCGCCCCGCCCATCATGGCGATGTACATCCACGAAATGGGCAAAATGCTGGCGCTGCCCCAGGGGGCCGAAGTCACCGCGCCGATGCCCTGAGCACCACCGACCCCCGCCATTAGGCTGTGGCTGGGCAGGTAGGGCACCAGGTGGGCCTTCACGCCGATAGGCCCTACTCCAGGCCCACCACCGCCGTGGGGAATACAGAAGGTTTTATGCAGGTTGAGATGGCAGACATCGGCACCAAAGTCGGCGGGGCGGCAGAGCCCCACCTGAGCATTCATATTGGCCCCATCCATGTACACCTGACCGCCGTGACGATGGACGATCGCGCAGATCTCCACAATTTCGGCCTCAAATACCCCGTGGGTGGAGGGATAAGTGACCATCAGGGCCGAGAGCCGATCGCTGTGCTTATCGGCTTTAGCCTGTAGGTCGGTGATATCGATGTTGCCGTCGTCATCGCAGGCGACGGGGACAACTTTCATGCCCGCCATTACGGCGCTGGCGGGGTTGGTACCATGAGCCGACTGGGGAATCAGACAGACGTGGCGATGGTGATCGCCCCGCTGTTGATGGTACTCGCGAATCACCAACAGCCCAGCGTATTCCCCCTGGGCACCGGCATTGGGCTGCAGCGAAACCCCGTCGAAGCCGGTAATTTCGGCCAGCCAGGCTTCTAGGTCAGTGAACAGCTGTCGGTAGCCCTGGGCCTGCTCAGCGGGGGCGAAGGGGTGAATTTGGCCAAACTCAGGCCAGGAGACGGGCACCATTTCGGCGGTGGCGTTCAGCTTCATGGTGCAGGACCCCAGCGGAATCATCGCTGTCGCCAGGGAGAGATCTTTGTTTTGCAGGCGATACAGGTACCGCAGCATCTCAGTCTCAGAGTGATAGCGGTTGAAGGTGGGATGGGTGAGGTAGGGGGTGGTGCGGGTGAGGGAGGAGGGGAGGTGGGGGCGTGAGGAAGTAAGGGCGTGGGGGAGTGAGGGAGATGAGCCGGTGAAGACGGTGATCAAATCCTGAAGGTCTGACTCGGTGACGGTTTCGTCGAGAGCGACGACGAGGGTTTCGGCGTCGAGGACTCGGAGATTGATGCGGTGAGCGGCGGCGCGGGTGAGGATGGCGGCTTGGGCATCGCCGACCCCAACTCGCAGCGTATCGAATACAGGATCTTGACCCAGTTCAAAACCCGACTCAGCTAGTACTGTGGCCAGGGTTTGGGTGTGGTGGTGGATGCGACATGCGATCGCCCGTAACCCCTCGGGGCCGTGGTAGACCGCGTACATGCTAGCCATAATCGCCAGCAGCACCTGGGCCGTGCAGATATTGCTGGTGGCGGCGTCGCGGCGAATGTGCTGTTCTCGGGTTTGCAGGGTCAGGCGCAGGGCGGGGTTGCCGTAGGTGTCTTTAGATACGCCCACCAGACGACCGGGCAGCTTACGGGCAAAAGTGTTGCGGGTGGCAAAGAAGGCGGCATGGGGGCCACCGTAGCCCAAGGGCACGCCAAAGCGCTGGGTGTTGCCTACTACGATATCGGCCCCAAATTCACCGGGGGCGCGAAGCAGAGTGAGGCTGAGCAAGTCGGCGGCGACCGTGACTAAAGCCTGGGCCGCTTTGGCCTGGGCCACAAAGCCGTCATAGTCGTAAATAGCCCCATCGGTGGCTGGGTACTGGAGCAGCACCCCAAACACAGGGGTATCAAAACTAAAGCCCTGGTGATCGCCGACCAAAACCTCGATGTCCAGGGGCAGGGCCCGGGTTCTCACCACGTCAATGGTTTGGGGATGGCAGGCCGCTGAAACCCAGAAGGTTTTGACCTCTTTTTGCTTGCGGGCGTTAAAGGCCAGGGTCATGGCCTCGGCGGCGGCGGTACCTTCGTCCAGCAGCGAGGCATTGGCAATGTCCATGCCCGTCAGGTCCGTGACCAGCGTCTGAAAATTCAGCAGCGCCTCCAGTCGGCCCTGGGCGATCTCGGGCTGGTAGGGCGTGTACTGGGTGTACCAGCCCGGGTTTTCCAGTACGTTGCGCTGAATGACCGCAGGGGTGAGGGTATTGGCGTAGCCCAGGCCCAGGTACGATCGCCATACCTGGTTTTGCGCGGCGATCGCTTTCAGCTTGGCCAGCGCTAGCGCTTCGTCTAGCCCCTGGGGCAGGGCAAGGGGCTGCGATCGGCGAATGCTGCCGGGTACGGTGGCGGTAATCAACTCCTCCAGGGACGCGTAGCCCAGGGTCGCCAGCATGGCTTCAATATCGCTCTCCGCTGGCCCCAGGTGGCGGGCCACGAAGGGACTTAGATCAGCGGCGGGGGGTGCAGTGCTGGCAGCGTTGAGAACCTCCGGCGCAGCATCAACAGGGCTAGTCTGGGGAAAAAGTTGCGTCATAACCGTCCGTAGATGGCTCCAATCGACAGCAGGGATCTAGGTGTAGACCAGCATACGGGTCTAGCCACCCTTAATATCTTGAAACATTTAGTGCAAATGTGCTGAGTTTGAGGCGGATGAGGTCTCACACGGTTTGCTGAACGAGCCCGGCGACAAAGGGCACCAGGGCTGCGGCAGTCTCCTCAGGTTTCTCTAAATGGGGCACGTGGCCGCACTGAGGTATCCAGACCAGCTTACAGTCGGCGATCGCGGCTTCAAACCGGCGGGCATCTTTAGTGCCTAAAATTTTATCTTGCTCGCCCCAAATCACCAGGGTAGGGCAGGCGAGGCGCGGAATTTTTGCCGTCAAAAAGTTGTAGCCGCCGCTTTTGGTAAATGCGATCAGCGCCTCCTTCCAGCCAGGGCACTGTAGGTGCAGGGCGGCGCATAGCTCGGCGTCGGGCGTCACCAAAGCTTTGTCAAAATAGGCCTGGCGGCTGATGCTGCGCCGTACCCCGGGGTTGCGCAAAAAGGCCGTGGCCCAGCTGTCTAGGGGCGGCACCATCAAGTTGCCCATGGCGGGGCCAGCCGCAAAGCCAGCGGCATCGATCAGCACCAGACCAGCCACCGCTTCGGGATAGGTGAGGGCAAAGTCGATGGCGGCGGCCCCACCCATTGATGCCCCTACTAGTACCACCGGACGGTCGATCATCTGCCGCCAAAAGCTGTGCAGATGAACCTTGATAGCGGTGGGGGAGAGCTGGGGATACAGGGTGCGATCGCTAAACCCGAACCCCAACAGATCGACGGCCCAGGTAGATGCCTGGGCTGTTAGCAACGGCAGCAGCCGCCGAAACTCCAGCAGCGAGCTATCAAATCCGGGAATCAGTAACAGGGGCGGTGTGCTGTCGCTGTTCCCAGCTTCAGCGTAGGCCGTTGGGATAGGAGCATCAGCCAGAGACGTGTTGATAGCCGCTATCTGCACCCGAGCCGCTAGGTCGATCGAGGTAGGTTCGCTGAGCCCCGCAGTGGCGGCGGGCAATACCGAGAAAGCCATAGAGCGTGAAAAGCATTCGAAACCTCTTGCCTATTCTCACCCATTCCTGCGACCTCAGCCAGGTTGCCCCAAGGATGAGGTCACTGGTGCAGGTTAATTTGATGAGACCCAATGGCAATACCATACTGACCGTAGACATCTTGACCCAGCAGACCAACACTGCCCCCAATGGCCACCATCACCTGTTGACGGCGCAGACCCCCTAGCTCCAGGGCGTTCACATAGCCAATGGGCAAATTGACCACGCTGCCGTCAGCAATTCTGGCTTGGGTTTCACCCATGATAGTCACCCCCACCGCCTGGGCCATTTCAGCCGTGATCAGAGTGCCGGTCGCCCCCGTGTCAAACAGCATGGGAAAGGTTTGAGTACCGCTGCTGCCCTGGAGGGTAACGGCCACGACCGGGGTGCCCCCCTGCCGCCGCTGAATCGGAATCTGAGCCGCTAACCCGGTCGGCAATGTCGTCTTAGGGGCCGGAGCAGGGTCGGGGGCAGGAGCAGGGGCAATGGGAGCGGTGGTCCGACTTTGAGCCGCCGCCAGGTGCTGCCTGTATTCCTGCGCTTTGGTTTGGGCCTGAACCCGGTGAGGACTGCTGCTGGGCACCTGCTCCATGAGGGCGATCGCCTGCTGCCAGCGGCTCGCGGCTAGCTGCCAGTCGGCCTTTGACTGGGCCGACTGGCCAATGGCCACAGCGCTGGTGGCTCGATTCACCGCCTCGCGAAAAAAATCGGGGGGCGCTGGGGCCACCGCCGGTTCTGGAACCGCCGACACCACGGACTGGGCTGCCGCTTCTGCTGAGGGGCCAGCGGATGAGGTCTCGGTCTCTAGGCCAGGACCTGTCGAAAGGCTATTTAGTAAAAGACCGCAGCCCGCCAGCCCCGAGGCCAGAGTGCCCAGCAAAATTCCCTTTGCGATCGCCCTGGCTTTTCCCATCGCTGTGTTCCACTATCCCAAATGCTGTATCACTGAATCTAACGGCTAGTATTCCCCATCTGCGTAGTTATGCGGTCATGACTTAGGTTTGTGGTCATCCTATGGCATAGACGATGGCTCAAAGCTGGCCTTTGGGCTTAGGATATTAGCGTTTCATAGTGCCGAGCAGATGCCATGGTTTTTCCTGATGCCCCCCCAGCTGTGCTGGTTTTAGCCGATGGTTCAGTATTTCAGGGTTGGTCCTTTGGGGCACCGGGCACCGTTATGGGTGAGGTCGTTTTCAACACCGGCATGACGGGATATCAAGAAGTGATGACCGATCCGAGCTACTGCGGCCAAATTGTCACGTTCACCTATCCTGAGTTGGGTAACACGGGCGTCAACCCCGACGACGAAGAATCAAGTCGGCCCCAGGTTAAGGGTGCGATCGCCCGCAATATCTGCGAGATTCCCAGCAGCTGGCGCTCTACCCAGTCCTTGCCCAACTATTTGAAGACCCATAAAATTCCCGGTATTTTTGGCATTGATACCCGCGCTCTGACCCGCAAACTACGAACAGCCGGGGCCATGAACGGGGCGATTTCGACCACCGTGCTCGACCCTGAAGAGCTGCTGCGCCAGCTTCAGGATGCCCCGCCAATGGCTGGCCTGAATCTAGTCGATCAGGTGACTACCGCTCAGATTTACGAGTGGACCGAAGGCACCGACCCAGTCTGGGAATTTGGCCCAGTTGCCCTTGCGCCCGATGACCAGGCACCATTGACGGTTGTTGCCGTTGATTTTGGTGTCAAGCGCAATATTTTGCGCCGCCTGGCTAGCTATGGCTGCCGGGTCATCGTCGTGCCCGCCAGCACCACGGCAGAGCAAATCATGAGCTACAAACCCGACGGCATCTTTCTCTCCAACGGCCCTGGCGACCCAGCTGCGGTCGTCAAAGCGCCTGAGCTGGTGCAGGCTCTGATGAACTATTCGCTGCCCACCTTTGGCATTTGCATGGGCCACCAAATTCTGGGGCTGTCGTTGGGAGCTTCAACCTTTAAACTGCGGTTTGGCCACCGTGGGCTTAACCAACCGTGCGGGTTACAACACCAGGTAGAAATCACCAGCCAAAATCACGGGTTTGCTCTAGATGCGGCTTCTATTCCTGAAGACACGGTGACGGTTACCCACCTCAACCTAAATGACCAGACCGTAGCTGGGCTGGCCCACAAAACCCTGCCGCTGTTCTCGGTGCAGTACCACCCCGAGGCCAGTCCTGGCCCCCACGACGCCGATTATTTGTTTGCCAAATTTGTAGACACCATGCGCAGCCATCGCCAGTCGCTGTTGCCGCTTTGAACATCCTTACGGTCAATAGACCGGGTATTTCCCAGCGCCACTCGCTAGAAATAGCAAAGTTGAGCCAAACCGCTATATGCTGTCTGTCTAACGTAGAGCGCTGGTTCTAGTTTCGTTTCGGATCTGACTGGGTTCTCAACGTTGCGGCTTGTCCGTACGGTTTCACCCCTTGCAGGCAGCGATATCCTAGCCTATATTTAACGTCGAACTGGAGCACCGAGGAGGTTTCCCATCGCTGAATCTCTAACCCTGACCGTAAGTTTACGAGGCACTCGCGATGTCAGGGGAACCTACCAACTGTTTCGCCTCACGGGCTTGCTGGACGCGTTCTCGGAACCGGCCTTTCGCAAGGCTATGACCAAGTACGTAGACGCCGGGCCAACTAATATCATCCTTGACCTAGCGGCTATTGATTTTGTCGATAGTTCAGGTTTGGGTGCTCTGGTGCAGCTCGTAAAAAAAGCCACCACCGAAGGGGGCACCGTTCAGGTTGTGACCAATCCTCGCGTCACTCAAACCGTTAAGTTGGTGCGACTGGAGAAGTTCCTGTCGCTACAGCCCTCAGTGGAAGATGCGATCGCTAACCTTGAAACCCCGCCCAGTGAGTAGCTTCTGCCTGCCATGGGCCTAGCCAGAGGACGCTGTGGCTGAACTGTCTCCCGAGCCTTTGTCTTCCAGCCTGCAGTGGTTGCTCCAGTTCAGTGATCATGGTTCAGCCACGGCTCTTTCTGCCGAGCAGGCCCAAGCCTTATCGCCTGTGGCTTTAGCGTATATTGGCGATGCCGTGTACGAGCTATTTGTGCGGGGCGCTTTTTTGCAGCCCCCCAGGCGAATCCAGGCTTTCCACCGGCTGGTGGTGAATCAGGTGCGGGCCGAACAGCAGGCTCACCAGGTTCAGCAACTCATGCCTCTGCTTACCGAGGCCGAGCAGGATTTGCTGCGGCGTGGGCGGAATGCCTCTTCCCGTGGTCCACGACGAGTAGACAGCCAAATTTATCAGCAGGCCACCGGCTTTGAGGCGCTGGTGGGCTACCTTTACCTGACCAATCCGCCGCGGCTGGCCGAGTTGCTCAGTGCTGTCGATCTAGGCCCCGGTTCAGGACACGATTCAACCGTTCAGGCCTCCGATTGAACCACCCCCTGATGTTGTGCCTGACGGTAGCACGTTGAGTGATATCGATAGGATTTTCGGTACGGGTATTAGTGAGCCTGATCTCGCTGCCAGGTGGCCCGCACCAGGCGAATGTCTTCATAGCTAACGGTAGGGCCGAGGCGATCGCGAATCTCCGTCAGCGACGCATTTTCCAGTTCAGCCAGGGCTGAACTGATGGTGCGCTGTTGGTCCGGGTCTACCAACTGATCGAGATCAACTGCTTCGCCCTGGTGCATAAGTCGCTCCAGATGGCTGGCGATGGTGCTGGGGCGCAGACCCCGCTGGTCGGCCATTTCCTGAAGCGATAGTCCCTGACGATGAAGTTCAAGGGTATGGCGATGGGTATCGCCAGCGGGGCGACGCTCGCGCGGGGGGCGATTACGGGACGAATGGCTGCGCAAATCGCGGCGGCGGGCCGCCCCTGGGTCAGACGCTAAGCCGTAATCGGCACAAAACTGGCGTATGGCATCGGTAAACACCTCGCCGTACTGGGCTAGCTTGCGGCTGCCCACCCCCGATACCTGGCCAAAGGCATCCAGGGTTTGGGGCCGGGTGCGGGCCATTTGCCGCAGGGCCGACTCCGGAAACACCACGTAGGGCGGCACACTTTGCTGGTCGGCCAGCTTTTTGCGCAGGGCTTTCAGTACAGTCAAGAGCTGAGTTACCTCGGTTGTGTCCTCTATCGTGGACGCTTCGGCAGGGCCAGGGGCAAAGTCTTTGGGCACCGCCACCTGTACCGGAATTTGCTTGCGTAGTACCTGCCAGCTGGCGGCGTTGAGCTTGAGCACCGGGTAGCCGTCGGTAGTTTCATCCACCAGCCGCTGGTGCAGCAGCGATCGCCCCAGCAGTCTCCACTCATCCACCGAGCGATCTTTGCCGATGCCGTGGGTTGACAGCTGGTCGTGCCGCAAATCCAAAATCTTCTGCTTTTTAGAGCCCCGCAGCACATCGATAACGTGGGCCATCCCGAACCGCTCCTGGCAGCGGGCCACGCAGGAGAGAAACTTTTGCGCCTCAACCGTCCAATCTTCGATGGGCGGCGGGTTGAGGCAGTTATCGCACTGCTGGCATGTCCCCTCCAGCAGGTCGAGTTCACCAAAATAGCTTAGCTGCACCCGGCGGCGACACACGGTGGTTTCGGCGTAGTCCACCATTTGCCGGAGCTGCTGGCGGGCAATGCGCTGCTCGTCTGCGTCGGGTTTTTGGCCAATCAGGTATTCCGCCGTAGCCACATCGCCGTAGGCCAGATACAGCGTGCAGTGGGCCGGTTCGCCGTCGCGCCCCGCCCGCCCACTCTCCTGGTAGTAGCCCTCAATATTGCGGGGAATATCGTAGTGAATGACGAACCGCACGTCGGGCTTATTGATGCCCATCCCAAAGGCAACCGTCGCCACCATTAGCCGCACATCGTCACGAATGAAGCGGGTTTGGTTCTCCCGTCGAGTGTCATCGCTCAGCCCCGCATGGTAGGGCAGCACCGACTCGCCATCGGCGGTTAGCTGCTCGGCCAACTCGTTAACACGCTTGCGGCTGAGACAGTAGATAATGCCTGAGCCCTGGTGCTGCTTCACCTGTTGTCGCAGCTGTTGGTAGCCGTCGCGTCCTTTCGGGCTCACCTCATAAAACAGATTGGGCCGATTAAAGCTGGATACCTGGATCAGCGGGTCACGCAGGCGCAGCTGTTCGGCAATGTCGCCCCGCACTCGCTCGGTGGCCGTAGCGGTGAGCCCCATCACTGCAATCTGCGGAAACCGCTCCCTGAGCACGGAGAGCTGTCGGTACTCGGGGCGAAAGTCGTGGCCCCACTCCGATACGCAGTGGGCTTCGTCAATGGCAAAACCACTTATTCCCACGGTTTTAATCAGCTGCTCCAGCAAGCCGAAAAAGCCTGGGCTCATTAGCCGCTCTGGCGACACATAGAGCAGCTTTACCCGGCCTGCCAGCAGGTCGGCTTCCCGCTGACGAATGCTGCTGTAGTCTAGGGAACTGTTTAGGCAGGTCGCCGCCACGCCGTTGTCCACCAGACTATCCACCTGGTCCTGCATCAGGGCGATCAGCGGCGACACCACCACCATGACGCCCAGCTTTAGCAGCGCTGGCAGCTGATAGCACAGGGACTTCCCCCC
>JBARVK010000574.1:0-7394 GCA_049646225.1 Nodosilinea sp. | reverse complement strand
CCTATGCACAATCTGGAGATGCTGCGATCGCGGCAGCTGATCGGTACCCAGCGGTTGACCCTGGCCGCAGGCCTCACCTCCTTTCCAGAAGAAATTCTAGAGCTGGCCGACAGCCTCGAAATTCTCGATCTCTCCAATAACGCCCTGACGAGCCTGCCCGATAGCTTTGCCCAGCTGCACAACCTGCGAATTGCGTTCTTCAACAACAACCACTTTGAGGTGGTGCCGGAGGTGCTGAGCCAGTGCCCCAACCTCTCAATGATTGGGTTCAAGGCCAACCAAATTGCTACGGTGCCTGCCCAGTCGCTGCCGCCCCAAACCCGCTGGCTGATTTTGACCGACAACTGCCTTCGGGTGCTGCCCGAGTCGGTGGGCCAACTGTCCCAGCTGCAAAAGCTAATGCTGGCAGGCAACCAGCTGCGCGCGCTGCCCGAGACCCTCACCAACTGTCAAAAGCTTGAGCTGCTGCGCATTGCGGCCAACCAGCTGGACCACCTACCGCCCTGGCTGCTCACCCTGCCCCGCCTGAGCTGGCTGGCCTACGCGGGCAATCCGTTTAGCCAGACAGGGCCAGCGAGCTCAAGCGCCCTGCCGCAGATTCCCTGGACCGACCTCAGCCTGGGGCATGTACTGGGGCAAGGGGCATCAGGGGTAATTTCGCGGGGGCTGTGGCGGCAGGGCCAGACGGCGGTGGCGGTCAAGGTCTTTAAAGGGGCTGTGACCAGCGACGGGCTGCCCGAAGATGAACTGCGGGCCTGCGTTGCGGCGGGGGCGCACCCCCACCTGATTGGCCCCTTGGGGCAGATCAGCCATCACCCCGACCAAAAGGATGGCCTGGTGCTGCCGCTGGTGCCTGATACCTACAGCGTGATGGGTGGGCCGCCCAGCCTGGATAGCTGCACCCGCGATACCTACCCCGATGGGGTCGAGTTTTCGCTGGCCGCCACCCTGGCGATCGCCCAGGGAGTCGCCGCCGCCGCCGCCCATCTGCACAGCCGGGGCATTCTCCACGGCGACCTGTACCCCCACAACACGCTGGTGAACCCGGCGGGCGATATCCGCCTCAGCGATTTTGGGGCGGCGAGTTTCTATGACCCCGCCGACGGCGCTGTGGCCCCAGCCTTAGAACGGATGGAGGTCAGGGCCTTTGGCTGTCTACTCGAAGATCTGTGCGATCGCTGCCCCCCAGCCAGCTGGCTACGCCCGCTACAGCACGCCTGCATGCAGCCCGAGGTGCTGTCGCGGCCCAGTTTCAAGGAGATTTTGGCCACGCTGACAGGGTTTAACCTTGAGGGCGCAGCATGACCATCCCCTGACCAAGTTAACTAGAGCCGGGCCAAGGAAGCGCTAGTGGTAGACCAAGCTGACGCCAAAGCCGCGATCGCCTGTCTGGGCAGAAGCTGTCGCCCGAGGGTTATTCTCAGCGCTCACAATGGGTACCCTCAGGCCCAGGAATGATACGAACTCCGATTTGATAAGCCCCGATTCATAATCGGGAACCTCGTAGGGGCGTAGCATGCTACGCCCCTACAAACCGGGGGCATACAGTTAGGATTCGGTATGAGGCGCAAATGCTCAGACAGATGGGCTCATGGCCTGGCCTTCGCTGAGCCGCACCGCAAGATCGTTGGGCCGCACTGCAAACGCTGTACGTGGCTGAGAGTACCCGACAAAGAGGCGATCGCGAAGATAGCATCACCCAGGGCACCGACTGGCTCAAACGCTGGCTAGAGTAGCCGACCTAGCTGGAGGCGCTGGTGTAAAACCGCAGGGCAAAGCGCCAAAAGCGGTTAGCTACCACCAGCAGCACCGCCGCCAGCAGGGTCGAGGCCAGCAGCCACCCACGCCCCCCCTGACCCAGCATGGTCTGGGCCGGTACCGTAGTTAAAAACGCCACCGGCACCACAAAGGTAAAAAACACCCGGTACGCCACCGGGTAGGCCGCGATCGGGAACCGTCCGGCCTCCAGCAGCCCCCGCAGTACCTCGGTGACGTTGTAGATTTTGACAAACCAAATGCTGGTGGCCCCCAGCATAAACCACAGGCTGTAGAGGGTAATCGCCCCCAGAGCCAGGGGCAAAATCGCCAGCCCGTAGTCGGCCCAGCCCAGCCCTAGGCGACGGCCACCGTAGCCAATCATCACTAGCCCAAAGACCACGTCGGGCAGGCCCCAGGGTGAGATAATCCGGGTCGAGAGCCAAAACTGCGAGCTGATCGGCTTAATCAGCACAAAGTCGAGGGTGCCCTGCTGCACCTGGTTGACGATTTTGTTCAGGTTGGGAATCAGCAGCATCGCCGAGAACCCCTGTAGCACGGTGAAAAGGCCCAGCACCAGCAGGGCCGCCTCCCAGCTCCAGCCCTCAAACTCGTAGCCAGTGCGGTAGAACAAAAACAGGCCAAACAGGCTGCCCGCCAGCCCCCCCAGGCTAATCAGCGCGGTGACCAAAAAGTTGAGCCGATACTCTAGCTCAGCGGCGATCGCGGTACTCCAAAACAGTCTCAGCACCTTCAAATAGCGTTTCATTAAGCCCCCATGCCCGAGTACTGGCGCAGCCCCCGCCGCCACAGCCAGCGGTTGAGCCCCCAAAACAGCGCCGACCATAGAATCATGGCCGCAAACCCCTGCCCTACGTTCTCGGGCCGGTTGATCAGCAGGCTGGCCGGAAAGTAAATCAGGTAGGGAAAGGGCGTCCACAGCACCACCTCGCGCACCGCATCGGGAAACAGCGACAGCGGGGCTACCATACCCGACAGAAAGGTGTAGAGCAAAAACCAGAACTGCTCCAGGGCGCTGGCCCGCTCCGTCCAGAAGGCGGCCAGGGCAAAGGTGTACTGCATCAAAAACCGCAGGCAAAAGGCCAGCGCGATCGCTAGCGTTCCCAGCAGCAGGTTGTCGAGCCGGGGCCACCAGGCGGCGTAGGGGTAGAGCAGCAAAAACAGCCCCACCAGCAAAAAGGCGAAGGGCAGTCGGGCAAACCGTTCCGACACATGGCTAAAAAAGTGCCGCCAGGCCGGGTCTATGGGCTGCAGCAGGTAGGGCGACAGTCGGCCCTCCACCACCTCGCGCTCAAATTCCCAAATCACCCAAACGACGGTAAACTGGCGCACCAAAAACACCGCTAAGAAGTACCGCACCAGATCCGTCGGGCTGAGGTCAAACTGGTTGCCCTGGGCCGCCTCGACCCACAGCCCCATCAAAATCAGCGGAAACGTGCCCGAGAGCACCCAAAATACCAGCTCAGCCCGGTATTCCACCATGTAGGCGTAGTACACCGACAGCATGACGCGGGCCACTTTTAACGCCTTCTGCACCGTAGACCTCTTAGCAATTCAGTCTTCATCCTACAAGGTGCCGTCTTGCCCTGGGGCCTGCCTGGGGCCTAGCCGTAGGGAGCCATCAGCCACTACTCGGTCGATCGCTGCAATCGATCCGCCAGGACTATGACTGCTACCGCCGATCCGGTAGCGCTGGATGTCTCAAAAATTAACGTCTTTCCAGCTCAACCTTAACCTTAGAGACCCTAAGAAAGGGTATTCTTAAATAGTATTCGGTAACTTTAGATACAGAATTTTTTTTGGGGATCATTATGACTTCTACTCAAGATCAGGCTCGTCGCCTTCTGGTTCGCAACCGTCAGCAGCAGCAAAACCGCCGCGCCACTATGCTAGAGCGCTCCAACCGTGAAGTTCTGCCTCCTGATAACTATCAGGCCTAAGGCTAAGGCGACCAGGCTGTGGCGATCGAGTCTGTAGAAACTGAGCCACGGCTGAAGCCCCTCTGAGCCTGGGGGATCGGGGGCTAGGTGAGTCTATCTTTAGGTAGCTGTTGCTAGCCCGTTCTTTCATTTATCGTGCAATCAGGTTGGCTTAATCGGTCGTTAACCCCAGCGATCGGTGCGGCGACCATCATAAAAGTGAACCATCTATGCATTGTGAAATGCGGTTCGCACCTGACTCACATCCAAACGGCCCGGCGCTAGCTGGGCTTTTTTTAATGGCGTTATGGGGCTGGCCTAGGCGCGCAGCACGTAACCCACTCCGCGCATGGTTTGAATCAGGCGGCTTTCACCCTCGGCTTCCAGCTTCAGGCGCAGGTAGCGCACGTACACCTCAATGATGTTGGAGTCACCCATAAAGTCGTAGCCCCACACCTGCTCTAGAATGCGATCGCGGGTGAGCACCTGGCGCGGGTTGGTCATTAAATAATCCAGCAGGTCAAATTCTTTAGCGGTAAGCTCAATCGATCGCTGGCCTCGGTGTACCTCGCGGCTGCGGCGATCGAGGGTCAGATCGCCAAATACGAGCACTTCGGCATCTTGAGGTTCGGTGCGGCGCAGGTGGGCGCGCACGCGGGCCAGCAGTTCTTCAATGCTGAAGGGTTTGACCACGTAATCATCGGCCCCGGCGTCTAGCCCCTCAACGCGATCGCTGACGTCATCCTTGGCGGTGAGCAAAATGACGGGGGTGGCGTTGCCAGTCTGGCGCAGGCGACGGCAGACCTCGATCCCGGTCAGCCCCGGCATCATCCAGTCGAGAATAATGAGATCGGGGGCGTGGTCGCGGGCGGCCATCAGCCCTGAGAGGCCGTCGTGGGCCACGCTCACCTCGTAACCTTCGTAGGACAGTTCGAGCTGCACAAACTTGGCCAGCTTCTCTTCGTCTTCTACCAGTAAAATGTGAGCGCCCATGGTTGACTCCAGTGTAAATTAAGCCAGATTGTCAAAGAGGAATGCGAAGGGTGAACACGCTGCCACAGTTAGGCCGCGATTGCACCGTAACCTGGCCTGCCATGGCTTCTACCAGCGATCGCACCAGGGTCAGCCCCAGGCCAGTCCCGCCGCTGGTGCGGCTCCGGGCCTCGTCCACGCGGTAAAAGGGTGCAAAAATATCACCCTGACAGGGAGCCGGAATGCCCGCCCCCTGATCCTGCACCTGAATCGTGGCCCAGCCGTCTTGCGTAGTCAGCGAAACCTGCACCGGCTGTTGCGGGTCACCGTAGCGCAGAGCATTGTCGATCAGTTCAACTAAGGCCGAGCAGAGCTTTTGGCGATCGACCCGAGCGCTCACCGGCTCGCCGGTGATGACCTTGACACGGAGCTTGGAGCTAGGCTGGTTCGTCGTCGCGATCGCCACCGCCGTGTGAATCGTCTCCTGTAGGTCGGTCGGCTCCAGCGTGAGTACGCCCTGACCATTATCCAGGCGGGCCAGATCCAAAATTTCGCTCAGCAGGCGGGCGGTGCGACTAGCCTCGGCGGCGGCAATTTCTAACCCCTCTCGCTGGGCAGCGGTGAGGTTTTGGCCCCGCCGCAGGGTGCTCTCCAGGTAGCCCTGCACCAGCGACAGGGGCGTACGCAGCTCGTGGGAAATATCGTTGACCAGGCGCTTTTGCTGACCCCAGGCCTTGGCAATGCGGGCCAGCATCAGGTTGTAGCTGCGCACCAGCTCTTGCAGCTCGGTGGGAGCAGACTCCAGGTTGATGGGCTGGTCAAGGGTATCGGCGGTGACCTGACTAGCCAGCCGATTGAGCCGTCGAATGGGGCTGAGGGTGCGGCGAATGTAGAGGGCAAGGGCCACCGACAGCAGGCTGATCAGCAGCAGACTGGTGATCAGCAACATGCGCACAAGCTGTTGCAGGCCCTGGTCTTCGGCGGTAATGTCGTCGGCCACGTAGAGGGTAGCCGGCGGCAGCCCCGGCAGATCTAAGGGGCTGGCGCATACGACCAGTCGCCAGCCCTGGACCGACAAAACCTGGGTGCCCAGCGGCAGCGACGCCCTCAGCAATGCCTCGCTGACCCCTGAGGTTTGCCACGATCCCATGGTGAGGGTTTCGGACTGGGCCAGGCGATCGCCCGCAGGCGTCTCAACCCAAATCGCTAAATCACCCGTGGCGCGGTAGTCAACTACCCGTTGCAGAGCCGCTTCGGACGGCATCATCTCGCTGTAGTAGCGAACATCTTCCTGCAGGCGATCGGCGATCAGGACGGTGCCCTGGCGGTGGCTCTTGAGCATAATTTGCTGCATGCGCCAGCCCATCCAGGCGGCCAGTGAGCCAATGCCCACCAGTGAGGCCAGCACCACCCCAGCGGTGAGGCGGGTTTGCAGAGATCCCGGATCGATATTGCGCCCGCGCAGCAGGTGACGAAAGGGAGTTATCGGTTGGAGCCAGTACGCCATAAACAGGTAGCTACAGGGACGGTCAACGGCAGCTCGATGACCTGATCTTGACTCTAACAGCCGATTCTGAGAACAGGCTGATGACGGCCTCAGCCACACTTACGCTATTCTCAGGCCGGTCTCAGGGGGGCGAGCTTGAATGGAGCTATCAGCCCAGGCAAAGGGGAGGTGCTTGATCCACGACTGCCAGTTACCTGTCGTCCTCTTATTCCACCTAAAGGCATGTCTATTAAACTTAGATCGCGGTTAGTGTCGGCCAAAATGCTGCGTTTTTGGCTGCGGGTAGGCGTGGCCACGGTGGCGCTGCCCCTGACTCCGGTCGCCGCCCAAACGATCGCAGCGTCAATGGCAAAAGCCCCTGTGTCTATGGCTTCGATATCTGTCACCCCATCTATGGTAATGGCCACCACCGATCCATCCTTAATTAGTTCACTGCAGCAACAGCTGGTGCAGGCGCTGGCCTGGATTGACAGTTTAGGGGCGATCGCGCCCCTGGCCTTTATCCTGCTCTACATCGTCATTACCGTGGCTTTTGTGCCCGCCTCAGTGGTGACCCTGGGGGCTGGGGTGGTGTTTGGGGTGATCAAAGGCTCAATGTTGGTCTTCGTTGGGGCCATGCTGGGGGCAACGGCGGCGTTTTTGGTGGGTCGCTACGTAGCGCGCGACTGGGTGGCCAGCAGAATTGCCAATCGCCCCAGGTTTCAGGTCATCGACGATGCGATCGCCAGAGACGGCCGCAAAATTATCTTTTTGCTGCGGCTGTCGCCGGTTTTCCCGTTCAACCTGCTCAACTACTCCCTGGGGCTAAGCCAAATATCGCTCAAAGACTACGTGATTGGATCGACAGGTATGCTGCCGGGCACCATTATGTACGTCTACCTGGGGTCGCTGGTGGGTAACCTAGCTACCCTGGGGGCTGACAATGGTGACCAATCTTCTGAAGCCGCCACGATTCAGTGGATCATTCGCATCGTAGGCCTGGTAGCGACAGTGGCCGTCACCCTCTACGTGACCCGCATTGCCCGTCGCGCCCTCAGCGAGGCTCTGCCCGACGAGGCTGTCATCCTCGAAAAGTTGGGGCGCAGCATGCTGCGCCCCTACATAGTCCCTGAACGGAATGTTCCCTGAACGAAGGATTTACCTCTCCCTGGGACTGCCAATCGACTCATCTTCCTCAATGCCCTGCTCTAGCTTGTACTGGATAATCAGCTGCTTCATTT
>JBARVK010000573.1:0-8668 GCA_049646225.1 Nodosilinea sp. | reverse complement strand
GTCGGTGAGGTTGTCGGCGTAGAGAATGGCCTGGCCCTGCACGTGGCGGGCGGCGCGACCAATGGTTTGAATCAAAGAACGTTCTGCCCGCAAAAACCCTTCCTTGTCGGCGTCGAGAATGGCCACCAGAGACACCTCCGGCAGGTCTAGCCCCTCCCGCAGCAGGTTGACCCCCACCAGCACGTCGTAGAGCCCCTCGCGTAGGTCTTGGATGATCTCAATCCGCTCAATGGAGTGGATCTCGGAGTGCAGGTAGCGCACCCGCACGCCGTGCTCTTCAAAGTATTCGGTCAGGTCTTCGGCCATGCGCTTGGTCAGGGTGGTGATCAGCACCCGCTCCTGCTTGGTGGCCCGCTCGCGCACTTCCCCCAGCAGGTCGTCGATCTGGCCCTCGGTGGGGCGCACAAAGATCTCGGGGTCGAGTACTCCGGTGGGGCGAATGATCTGCTCGACCACCTTGCCGCCGGAGATCTCCATCTCCCAATTGCCGGGGGTGGCGGAGACAAAAATGCACTGGTTTACCTTGTCCCAAAATTCTTCGGCCTTGAGCGGGCGGTTGTCGGCGGCGCTGGGCAACCGGAATCCGTGGTCGATCAGCACCATCTTGCGGCTGCGATCGCCGTTGTACATGCCGTGAATCTGAGGAATGGTGACGTGGGACTCGTCGATCACCAGCAGCCAGTCTTTGGGGAAGTAGTCGAGCAGGCACTCCGGCGGTGCCCCGGCCTGGCGACCGGCCAGGTGGCGGGCGTAGTTTTCCACGCCGTTGCAGTAGCCCACCTCGCGGATCATCTCCAGGTCGTAGCGGGTGCGCTGCTCCAGCCGCTGGGCCTCCAGCAGCTTGCCCTCTTTCTCTAGCTCCGCCAACCGCTCCTGCAGCTCGTCTTTGATCGCCTGGCAGGCCTCATCAATGCGATCGTCGGGGGTGACAAAGTGCTTGGCCGGGTAAATGCTGACCCCATCCATGCTTTGCAGCGTGGCCCCGGTAATCGGGTCAACGTAGCGCACGGCGTCGATTTCGTCGCCAAAGAACTCGACGCGAATAATCCGGTCTTCGTAGGCGGGACCGATTTCCAGCACGTCGCCTTTGACCCGAAACTTGCCCCGGCCCAGATCTAAATCGTTGCGGGCGTACTGAATGGAGGCCAGGTCCCGCAGCACCTGGCGCTGGTTGACCTCCATACCCACCTTGAGCGGAATCGACGCCTTCAGGTACTCCGACGGAATCCCCAGGCCGTAGATGCAGCTAATCGAGGCGACCACAATCACATCTTTGCGCTCAAACAGGGAGCGGGTGGCCGAGTGCCGCAGCATGTCGATCTCGTCGTTGATCGAGGCCGTTTTGGCGATGTAGGTATCGGTGGTGGGAATGTAGGCCTCGGGCTGGTAGTAGTCGTAATAGCTAATAAAGTACTCGACCGCGTTGTTTGGGAAAAACTCGCGCAGCTCGTTGCACAGCTGCGCCGCCAGGGTTTTGTTGTGGGCCAGCACCAGGGTAGGCCTGCCAATGTTGTTGACGACGCGGGCGATGGTGTGGGTTTTGCCTGTGCCCGTGGCCCCCAGCAGGGTCTGGTACTTGGTTTGGTCGCGCAGAAACTGGGTCAGGCCCACGATCGCCTTGGGCTGATCTCCAGTGGGTTCAAAGGGAGCCTGAATGTTGAAGTCGCCCATAGGTCACACGGGTACAAAGACACTATTACGCCTTCTTATGATGACTGATTTTGCTTTAGATGGCCGTTACTGAGGTAACAGAGCTAGGGCCTAGTCAGCTGCGGCACAGGGGTGCCAACCAGTGTCAATGGGGTGGGTGCCGTAGTGGTGGCATTCATCTGAGGCGATCTAAGGGCCAGATCGGCACTAGTAGCCTATGGCCTAGGGATGGCGATGATGGCCGATTGCGCGAGAGCCAAGCGATCCTGAATGGTAAGCAGATTTTCGCCTCAGAGTACTAGGGTATAGAAAGCGCGATTCAATACCGATTAGGATAGTCATCGCGTCGGCAACTGGGGCAGGGTAGTATGAGTCTTCTGGAAGTAACAGATGGCCGCCTTCGACACTGTACAGACTAACTGCAGCGCACCCGTGAGCCATAGTTGAGATGTAAACGGTGGACGAAAAGCCTGTAGGGTTTAATGCTTTGAGCACGCCAAGTCATCAAGTGACCTCTGTTTTTAAGCGGCTCCCTTCGCCCTGGTCTAATCGCTGCTCGCTGTCGCTGAGATGGTATTTGATTTTGCTGGTGGTCGGCACGCTGCTGCCAGTTGGGCTATTTGCGGGGGCCGTTGTCTTTAGGCTGTCCCAGCAGCAGCAGGGGGTATCCGAGCGGCGCATGCTGCGGGAGGCCCGTAACTTAGCCTCGACGGTAGAGCGCGAGTTCTCAAACACAACCCGCACCCTGCAGGCGCTGGCGGCTTCCGACCACCTCTACGAAGACGACCTAGACAGCTTTTATCGCGACACCAGGCGGATGGCGGAAACCCAGGCGACCTGGCTAGCCGTCATTTTGCTGTCGCCCGATGGCCAACAGGTGTTAAGTAGTCAGCAGCCATTGGGAACGCCGTTGCCCCCTGTAAACGAGCCCGCTAGCTTGATTACTCTGGTAGCCACGCGTCAACCTGTCGTCGGCGATCTCAGGCAGGGGAACCTGGGGAACAACTTTGCCTTTCCGGTTCGAGTGCCGGTCATTCAGGATGGTACCTTGCGCTACGCCCTAACCGCTGTGATCACCCCTGAGGCGCTGGCCACTGTGGTTGAGGGTCAGCAGCCGGTGGAGGGCGAATGGACCCGCACCGTGGTCGATGGCCAGGGCATTGTGGTGACGCGCACGCTCAGTCCCCAGCGCTTTGTGGGGCAGCGGGGTACCCCGTCCTTCCTGGAGCGAATTGGTGCAGCGAGCGAAGGGATTTATCAAGATCGAACCCTGGAGGGCATCGAGGTCTATGTGGCCTTCAGCCGCATTGGTAATACCTCCTGGACGGCGGCAGTCACGGTGCCGGTGGACGATATTCAAGGCCCGGCCCGGAGAGCCATGGTACTGGTGCTGGGCTCAGGGTTAGCGCTGCTGCTAGTGAGTGGCACAGGGGCTTTTTTGCTGTCGCGGCCGCTGGCGCGCAGCATCGATTCGGCGGCGCTGGGGGCAAAATCGCTGGCCAACAATGAGTACCCCCACGTGCGATCGCTGGCCATCAAAGAACTGATTTTTCTGGGTCAGTCGCTAGAGCTGGCGGCTGATCTGCTGTCGCAGCGCGATCGCGAGCGGGCAGAGCACCTGCGCCGGGCCGAGGCGGCCAAAGAAGAGGCCGAATACGCCAATCGCATCAAAGACGAGTTTTTAGCCGTGCTGTCCCACGAGCTGCGCACGCCGCTAAACCCAATTTTGGGCTGGGCTAGTTTGCTGCGTAGGGGCAATCTCAGCCCTGAAAAGACGGCGTTTGCCCTAGAGACCATCGAGCGCAACGCCAAACTGCAAACGCAGCTGATTGAGGATCTGCTCGACGTCACCCGCATCATGCGGGGCAAGGTGACGCTGACCATGGTGCCCACTGACCTCACCGGCATTGTGACCGCCGCCCTAGAGACCGTGCGGCTGACGGCAGAGGCCAAATCAATTGATATTCAAACGGTGTTTGACCCCAACTTTGGGCAAGTGCTGGGCGATTCTACCCGCCTGCAGCAGATCGTTTGGAATTTGCTCAGTAACGCGGTCAAGTTTACCGATTCTCCCGGCCAGGTGGTGGTGACGGTGGCATCAGTAGACGACCAGGTGCAGGTGCAGGTGCGCGACACCGGCAAAGGCATTCACCCCAGCTTTTTGCCCCACGTGTTTGAATACTTTCGCCAGGAAGACGGCACCTCTACCCGCAAGTTTGGCGGGCTGGGGCTGGGGCTAGCAATCGTGCGCAATTTGGTTGAGCAGCACGGCGGCACGGTTACCGCAGACAGCCCCGGCGAGGGCCAGGGGGCCACGTTTACCGTGCGCCTGCCGAGGCTGTAGAGGGCTGTGCCTATACCTTGCGGTAGATTGGATCGCTACAGCAGACGCTATAGAGTTTTAGACGGAGTTCTACGCGATCGCCCCAATGGCCCCAAAGCAAACTTCTGCTTTTGCCTGGCGTTAGCTTCAGCACCCTCAATCAATGGAAGAATGGCCACATGTAGCCCTCTTTCCTGGCGCTCAAACAGATAGAACGCCTTCTAGCATTGAGTCAATCCCCCAATGCGGCCTGGCAGAATGACAACAGCGCGCTTTCAGACGAGTACAGCGACACGTACGGTAGCCCAGGCAGCTAGTTCTCTATCTATGGCAAACCTCGATTCCCAGCGCGCTCCAGATTCAACTCAGCCTGAGGTTCTGCCCCAGACGCGCACCGTTCTCATCGTCGATCGCGACCCAGAGGGCTGGGCCGACGCCTACCAATATCTGCTACAGCCAGTCGGTGGCCTTCGCTACCGCTGGCTCACCGAGCGCTACGACGGCCCTGTTTTAGACCTGTGCCAGCGCCAGGACATAGACGCCCTCATTCTGGTCGATGGCGGGTCAGAGCCGGGCGGCTGTGAGCTGATCGGTCGGCTCCAGGCCCAGCTCGGCTGCAACCTGCCGATCATTGTGGTGGGCGACAACGACATTGGCCAGGCCAAGCGGGCGCTGCGGGCCGGGGCCGCCGACTATTTAGTTTGTGATCAGTTGACAGCCGCTACGCTCGCCCAGGCGCTAGCATTGGCCATCCCTAGCCCCAATCTCATCCCTACTCAAGACTTTGCTGATCTGCAACAGCAGCTCCGGGTAACAGCTGCGGCCCTAGATGACAGCCGCGATGAACTGGGACGGCGATCGCATCTTTTTGACGCAGTACTCTCGACGATCACCGATTTTGTCTACCTTTTCGACCGCGATGGCCGCTTTGTGTTTGTCAACCAGCCCCTGCTCGACCTCTGGGGGCTGACCCTAGCCGAAACCGTGGGCAAAAACTTTTTCGACCTCAACTATCCCGACGCGCTGGCGGCCAAACATCAGCAGGAGATTGAACGGGTGTTTGTCACGGGCGAAACAGTTAAAGACGAATCGGTTTACGTTAGCCCCAAGGGCGTGAGCGGTGTTTACGAATATATTTTTACTCCCCTGCGGAGTCCTGCGGGGGGTGTCACATCGGTGGTCGGCTCGACCCGCAACATCACCAACCGCAAACTGGCCGAAGTGGCCCTGCGGGAATCTGAGGAAAAATATCGCACCCTGTTTACATCTATTGATCAGGGCTACTTTTTAGTTGATGTTATTTTTGATGAAAATGATCAGCCGATCGATATCGTTTGTTTAGAAACCAACGCGGCGGCCATTGAAATTGTCGGTGAAGACTTCACAGGACGACAGCTCAGTGAGCTTAGCCTCATGTCTGGGCCGCACTGGTACAACATCTTTGGGCAGGTGGTTCGCACCGGCCAGGGTGAGCGTTTGGAGGAATACGCTGAACTCAAGCAAAAGTGGTACGACTTTTATATTTCTAAAGTCGGTGACGATACCAGCCGCCGGGTGGCGGTGATCTTTCAAAATATTACCCGGCGCAAGCGGCGTGAAGCCAATGCGGCCTTCCTGAGCGATGTCGCCGCCGATTTTGCCCGGCTGTCAGCGGCGGATGAAATTATGCAGGTGATTGGCGCAAAGATTGCGGCTTACCTCGGTCTGTCTGCCTGTGCCTTTGTCGAAATTGATGATGCCAACAACACCGCAGTTGTTGACTACGCCTGGCATGGCCCCAAGGTGCCTAACCTGGTGGGCACCTATCGCCTCTCGGAGTTTGTGACCGATGAGCTGTTGCGGGCGGCTCGAAACCAGGAGAGCGTTGTTGTCTTTGATACCAATACTGATTGGCGGACGGTCGCGGAAAAATATGCCGCCCTCAATATAAATGCGTTTGTCAGCGTGCCGTTTCATAAAGACGGGGTGTGGAAGTTTTCGCTGAATATCCATACGTCCCGGCCACGTAAATGGCACTCCGACGAAATTAAGCTCATTCAAGAACTGTCGAACCAGATCTTTCCGCGCTTTGAGCGGGTTCGGGTCGAAGCGGCCCTGCAAAAAAGTGAAGAACGCTTTCGGTTTTCAACCTATGCCATTGATGGCATGGTCTATGACTGGGATGTGCAGACTGGGCAGGTTTATCGATCTGAAGGTCTGCATCAACTAACAGGTCTTTATCCTGACGCGGTTCCAGCGGTCACCAACTGGTGGAAAACCCGCATTCACCCTGAGGACCATGAAGGTATTGACGCCAAGATAGCGCTGATTCTGGCGGGCACCGACGATCGCTACGAGTTTGAGTATCGAGTTCGCCACGAAGCGGGGCACTGGGTTAATGTTTGGGATCGCGGCTACCTGATTCACAACCCGCAGGGGCAGTTGGTAAGAGTAGTGGGGTCTGCCATCGATATTACCGATCGCAAACGAGCCGAACAAGAGCGCGAACAACTGCTGGCTCGCGAACAGGCCGCCCGAGGGCAGGCTGAGGCGGCCAATCGTGTCAAAGATGAGTTTTTGGCTGTGGTGTCCCACGAGCTCAGGTCGCCCCTCAACCCTATTTTGGGCTGGTCAAAGCTGCTGCTCAGTCGCCAACTGAGTGAGCCCAAAAAAGAGTACGCCCTCGAAGTGATTGAGCGCAATGCTCAAATCCAGGCTCAGCTGATCAACGACCTGCTGGATGTGTCTCGCATTTTGCGGGGCAAGCTGAGTCTGAACAAAATTACGGTTAATCTGGGGCATACCATTCAAGCTGCTCTAGAGACGGTGCAGCTGGCGGCAGAGGCCAAATCAATTCAGATCGGTATCGAGATCGATCCGGCGCGGCGGGTGGTGGCGGGCGATGCCGATCGATTGCAGCAGGTGGTGTGGAACCTGTTGTCGAATGCGGTTAAGTTTACCCCTCCGGAGGGGCAGGTCAGCGTGCGGCTCGAATACCTGGACCCCTATGCTCAAATTACGGTCACCGATACCGGCAGAGGCATTCATCCCGATTTTTTACCCCTGGTTTTCGATCGCTTCCGCCAGGAAGATGCCACGACGACCCGGCAGTTTGGCGGCCTGGGGCTGGGGCTAGCTCTGGTTCGTTACCTGGTCGAACTCCACGGCGGTCGGGTTAAAGCCGACAGCGCTGGTGAAGGTCACGGCGCGACTTTTACAGTCCAGCTGCCCCTGCTACCGTCCCACGTGACCACCGAGCAAGAGCACCAGGCCGCCAAGCCCCTGGTCGATTTGAAGGACACCCAAATTTTGATGGTGGATGACGACGGCACCACCCGCGAGTTTATTGCCTTTTTTCTAGAGCTGCAGGGGGCGCGGGTGATCACCGCCGCCAGCGCGGAAGAGGCGATCGCGGCGGTGATCCGATTTAGGCCAGACATTATGCTGAGCGACATCGGTATGCCCGATATGGATGGCTACATGCTGATGCGCCAGGTGAGGTCGCTTGCGCCCGAGCAGGGTGGTCAGGTCCCGGCGATCGCCCTGACGGCCTATGCCGGCGAAATTGACTACCGCCAGGCGATCGCGGCGGGCTTTCAAAAGCACATGACCAAGCCGATTGAGCTAGATCAGCTGATGGTGGCGATCGCAGAGTTGATGGCGTGATTTAGTCAAGAGCAGGGGAGCGGGGTTGAGCGAGCTGCTATAGCCACGGCTCCAGGCCATCAGACGGAGGGATGAAAGACACAAAGCTATTATCGGTAGGAGGAAACAGGTCGTCTAGCTCTGTACCCTGTCCTGAATGGCCATGGCCGCAGTGGCCTAATTCTGCTGTTAAATAAACCCGTCGCCCCAGGAGCGTTTAGCATGATCGCAGCCACGCCCAGCACGCAACAACCCCTCAGTGCCGACCAACTGGAAAAACTGCACGCCTACTGGTGCGCGGCGAACTACCTCTCGGTGGGCCAGATCTATCTTTTAGACAATCCGCTGCTGCGCGAGCCGCTGAAGCTAGAGCACATTAAACCCCGGCTGCTGGGCCACTGGGGCACCACGCCGGGGCTAAATTTTATCTATGCTCACCTGAATCGGGTGATCAAAGCCCAGGACCTGAACATGATTTACGTGGCCGGGCCGGGGCACGGCGGGCCAGGCATGGTGGCCAACACCTATCTAGAAGGCACCTACAGCGAGCTCTACCCCAACATTTCTCAGGATGCCGAGGGCATGCGGCAGCTGTTTAAGCAGTTTTCGTTCCCCGGCGGCATTCCCAGCCACGCCGCCCCCGAAACCCCCGGTTCGATTCACGAGGGGGGCGAGCTGGGCTACGCCCTGGTGCACGCCTACGGGGCGGCCTTTGACAATCCCGACCTGATCGTGGCCTGCGTGGTGGGCGATGGCGAAGCCGAAACCGGGCCCCTGGCCACCAGCTGGCACTCCAATAAGTTTCTCAACCCGGCCCGAGACGGGATAGTGCTGCCCATTTTGCACCTGAATGGCTACAAGATTGCCAACCCCACGGTGCTGGCGCGGCTGCCCCAGGATCAGCTCGAAAGCCTGTTTGTCGGCTATGGCTACCGACCTTACTTTGTCGAGGGGGCTGAGCCAGAAGCCATGCACCAGCTAATGGCCAGCACCATGGATGCGGCGATCGCCGACATTCAGCAGATTCAGCGCGAGGCTCAGGCGCACGGGTTTAGTCAGCGGCCCCTGTAC
>JBARVK010000572.1:0-13165 GCA_049646225.1 Nodosilinea sp. | reverse complement strand
TTTTGTCAAGCAGTAAATATGCAAGAGGATCAAAACGATAAAGATTACGTTTTTTCAACGATTTGATGATTGTCATATTTATCCAAACCCCAAGGTGTAGTCAACTAGTGATTGCAGTGTAAATATTAGCTTGTAGTCAGTGAAGCAAAGCTTACGTAATTTACTTTTAGGTTCAATCGTAAATCTCAATAACAACACGATATCGCGATGTTCAATTTTTCTCCTCGTCACAATGCAGGAATAGCTGTGCTCTTAATTGTCTCGGCTGCCAACCTCGGCATCGTCGCTAGATTATTTACGCTCAGCAGAGCAGGGCAATTTTTCTTTATCCTGACAAGAGTTTTGATGCTAGTAATACCGTTAATATGGTTTTTCCGAGTTGATAAAGGGAGGTTTATTAAGTCTTTGCCATCAAGGCAGCAATGCTTAATTGGGATGATTCTAGGAACTCTTATGTTTGGGATAATTCTCAGTGCTTATTGGCTTATAGGGCAGGATTGGATCAATCCTACTGATGTTCAGTTAAAGGCAAAACAGATAGGACTCGACAATCCTATTGTCTATCTATTTAGTGCTTTTTATTTTACAGTTATTAATTCTCTACTTGAAGAATACATTTGGCGATGGTTTGTATGCCGTCAGTGCGAGGTTATGTTTCCCAAAAACATAGCTTTGTATTTTGCTGCTTTATGCTTCACACTACATCACGTTGTTGCATTGATAGCATACACAGGAAACTGGTTTGTTGTTGTTATTGGCGCTTTCGGTGTTTTCACGGCTGGTGCTGTCTGGGCATGGTGCTATTTAACTTACCGTTCTTTATGGGCCTGCTATATTAGTCATTTGCTAGCAGACTTAGCCATTGCTCTAATTGGTTGGCACCTTCTATTTATCGCAAAAAGCAGCTTTGTTTGACTCCACATTACTATTTGATGCGCGAATTCTTAGTCAACACGAATGGCAAGGTGCCTATGTACTAAGTGGCAAGTCTGTTGGATAAGTCCAAAGTATTGTGGTGTATCTAGCAGATCTGATGACTAAGCTTGGAGGCAGAGGGCAGTATCCAGCACATTTGATGGATACTACCTCAAGATCAAATTCTATACTCACTAATTCAGCAGTCAGACTCAGCCTGTATTTCGCATACCCGCCGCGATGCCGTTGATAGTCAGCAGCGCGCCCCGCAGCAGTTCGCCCTGGCTGTAGCGCGATCGAATCATGCCGGTGGCGGCCTGGTTTTTGTACTGGCGCAGCCGCTTCAGCAGCGCCACCTGCAAAAAGCCCAGGGGCACAATGGTGCCGTTGCGCAGGTAGACCGATCGCTGCAGGTCGGGGTCGCCATCCAGCAGGCGCTCGTGGCCGGTAATGCGCAGCACCATATCGCGAGTCAGGTAAAACTCCTCAGAAATAGAGTCAAACAGCTTTAGGAAGCGGTCTATGTCCTCTGGGTTGGTCAGCTCGCGCACATAGTGCTCGGCAATTTGCAGGTCTACCTTAGCCAGAGTCATCTCGACCTTGGAGATCACCATTTTAAAGAAGGGCCACTTGCTGTAGAAATAGCGCAGCACCTTGAGATGCTCTTCGGGGGACTCGTCGAGAAACTCTTGCAGGGCCGTGCCGACACCGTACCAGGAGGGCAGCAAAAACCGCGCCTGGGTCCAGCTAAACACCCAGGGAATGGCCCGCAGGCTGCTCAGGTCTTTTTTGCCGCCCCGCCGCGACGGGCGAGAGCTGATTTGGAGCTGGCTGATCTCCTGAATCGGGGTGACTTGGTGGAAAAAGTTGACCAGATCGGGCTGCTCGTAGATCAGCTGACGGTAGTGGCTGCGCGATCGCGTCGCCAGATCTTCCATGGTTTCATTCCAGGGCTGAATGTCATCGACGCTGTTGCTCAGCAAGCTGGCCTGCATCACTGCCGTGGTAACGGTTTCGAGGTTGTAGAGGGCCAGATCAGAGAGGTTGTACTTGGAGGCCAGCACTTCTCCCTGTTCGGTAATTTTGATCCGGCCCTTAATGCTGCGCCCCGGCTGGGCCAAAATCGCCTCGTAGGCAGGGCCGCCGCCCCGCCCCACAGAGCCACCCCGACCGTGGAAGATGCGTAGCGACACCCCGTAGCGATCGGCGGTGGTTTGCAGCGACTGCTGGGCCTTGTGAATTTCCCAGTTGCTGCTTAAAAAGCCCGAGTCTTTGTTGCTATCGGAGTAGCCCAGCATGACCTCTTGCAGCGGTACGGCGCGGGGCGTTGCCACCCCACCTGGCCCCTGGTCGATCGGCAGGGCCGCCTGTCCCTGGAGCATATTCAGGTAGAGCGGGGTTTCAAACAGGGCCTGCATCACCGCCGGGGCGTGCTGTAGGTCTTCGACCGTTTCGAACAGGGGCACTGGCTGTAGACTGCTCAGCTCGGTGGTGGGGTCGTAGAGACCCGCCTCTTTGGCCAGCAGCAGCACCTCCAGCAGGTCGCTGACGGTGTGGCTCATGCTGATGATGTAGCTGCCGCAGATATCGGGGCCAAACTCCAGGTGGAGCTGCCGCACCATGTGCATGGTGGCCAGCGTTTCGCGGGTTTTATCGGAGAATGGCAGGTCGCGCGGGGTGAGGGGGCGACGGGTTTGCAGTTCACTGACCAGCCAGGTTACTTTATCGGCCTCGGGCAGCTCGCTGTAGGGCTGGGGCAAAATGCGCAAGTACTGGGTGATGTCGTCGAGGGCGTCGGAATGGCGCGAACTCTCCTGGCGCAGGTCGAGCTGGGCGAGGTTGAAGCCAAAGATCTCGACCTGGCAAATTAGCGTGCTGAGATCTTGGCAGTTGAGGCCGGTGGCCTCCAGGTTGCGCTGAATCAGCCGCAGATCGGCCAAGAAATCGTGACAGTACCGATAGATGGGGCCGCCAACCGGGGCATTGGCATGGTCGGCAAAGGGGTCGCTGTGGTAAAGGAGCTGACTGCGTTCGAGGGTGTTGTTGAGCCGCTGCTTGATGTAGGCCAGCTTGAGACGGTAGGGTTCTTGGCGGTAGCGAATGGCCAGGTCGTCATAGATGTCGGGCATTTTGACCTGATCTTGCTCCAGGGACTCTAGCAGCTCGGGCAGCACCTCGCTCCAGTGCAGCGACAGGCTGAGCAGGTCAACCAGGCGCTCGACGGAGGCAATGTACTTGCCGAGCACCAGGTTACGCTGGTAGCAGGCGGTCTTCCAAGTGACCTCAGGGGTGACCGAGGGGTTGCCGTCGCGGTCGGAACCGACCCAGGAACCAAACCGACAGAAGCGATGGCGGGGCGGGTCAAGCTCGGGGAAGGTGGTGGCGATCGCGCGATCGAAGCGCTGATAGAGCTGGGGCAGGGCGTCGAACAGGACCACCTGGAAATAGTGCAGGGTGTAGTCAACCTCATCGAGCACCGAGGGCTTAAACTGGTGCAGCTCGTCGGTGCGCCACCACAGGCGAATTTCTTCGGTCAGCTGCTCTTTCAGTTCTTCCATCTCCCACGATGAGGCCAGGCCTAACCCCTCGGCGCTTTCGGCAGCCTGATCCATCTGGCGCAAAATGCTGGCAATGCGGCGCTGCTTATCGCGAATGGTGTGGCGCACGATTTCGGTGGGGTGGGCCGTAAACACCAGCCGCACATCGAGCTGATCGATTAGATTTTGAATTACCTGGGGCGGTACGTTTAGCCGCTTTAGGGTCGGAAACAGCCAGTGAAAGGTGCCTGCCTCTTTGCGAACACCGGGGGCATCGGCCACGCTGCGGCTCAGAAGGTCAGCCTGAAACAGATTGCTGCCTGTTTCAGAATCGCTGGCGGCGGTGTTAAAGAACGACTGCCCAGCCCGCTGAGCCAGCTCTGAGGTTTCATAGGCGGCCCGGTACTGCTGCTGCTGCCCCCGCTGCTCATAGTGCTGCTCAACGATATTGATCAGCTGAAAGTAGAGGGCAAAGGCCCGCGAGGCCCGAATGGCGTCTTCGAGATCGAGGGCTTCAACCACATCGACCACTGCTTTAACGCGGGCTTCGGCGGCAGTTGGGGCCTGGCCCTCGGGCGAACACATGTGCCTGAGCTGCTGCAGTAGCTTGAGCAACTCGGGGCCACAGGCGTGCTCTAATACTTTTTCCCAGAGGTCTTCGACCACTCGTAGCCGATGACGCAACAGCAAATCTTGCCGCGAGGGTTGATCGTCCGCTGGGGCAAGGGGGCTAAGCAGGTCGGCTTCAGCTGCGGGCCGGGTATCCCCGGAGGAGTGGAGCGTTGAACTCATGGGTTATGACAAGCAGAGAGAACGGCGATATCGCAAAGATTCTATAGGATTAGCCTAGTCTGAAGAAGTTTATCTAGATGAACAATTTGAAAATGTTACAGCCCCATCGGGGCTGAGCTAAAGCGAGAACCCGCCTGCTGCTCAGGGTTTCAGGAGTTTTATGCAGGAGTTGACTGGCTAGCCTCAGCTCAGCGGTGCAGGGGCCTTTAGTCGAGCGACGGCGTAGACGGCATGTTCAAGGTGGGAAGGCGTTCGCCAGCGAATAGCTGCTCGCTGGCCAGACCCGCCTGGGCAAGGCCGTCGGCCAAGGTTCGAGCCACAGCAATGCCGACGAGAACGGGAGGTACTAGCAGCCCCAACATGACTTCGGTCGATAGGCGGGCGGCGGGTTCGGAAGGGCGAGGCGAGTTCATAGGAGACAGGTGACAGGGAGAAGAAACCGGAGCCGACAGGTACAATTCAGTGCCGACGTTTAGGCACTATGTCTCAATGTTAGGGGCCAAGGAAGCCAGAGAGCCCAGTAAGTCAGAGCGGTGGGCTCATTCTTGTCGTACAGTCTTAGCCTGGGCGAACGGTATTTGAAAGGCGGTCTAAAATAACGACTTAGAAGCCATTGATCTAAGGCTACCATTAGCACATTTGATCTTTAATATAGTAACTAAATGCCTTTACCTAGCCTAGTCGGCCTGAAGACTTTGGTCTGCTTCAACGGCAGTATTAAGGCGGTCGTGTGAGCAAATTAGCAAAGTTTGTAGAAATTGTCTCCAAAGAAATCGGCTGAATGGCGCTGGAGTTGGTATAAATTAAACCGACTGCGCCATCCGGTGCAATGACCGCTTGGGAGCATGGCTTGAGCTTCGCTGTTACCCTGATCTCCTATGCCTGTGTCCTTATCACACCCCACCCTTAGCCCCAACTCGCCAGCGGCCAATGTGCTTAGCTGGCTCAGGCAGGCTATGGGGTTACCTGAGGCTGAGCTGCACATCAAGCTGAGGGGTAACATTCTTCATGTGTTATGCGAAACCCCGGCGGCGCTAGATCAGTCGACCGTGTTACTCAAACTGGTGCGATCGCTGCTCGATGGCGGTGACGAACTGGTGCGCCAGCACTACCCCCAGGTCTATCAGCTCTACGTTTACAGCCGCCTGACCGGTAACCCCACCCCCGACTGGACGGCCCCCATTTATCTCAACCGGCTGGAGCGCCACCTGGGCCAGCTGGTGCTCGAAAATCAGGATGAAGCCGATATCAAAGCCGCGCGATCGCTGCTGGAGCAGTACACTAAGGGCCATCCGGAGCTATCGCTGGGGGTTGCGGGCGGCAACGGCGCGATCGTGCTTTCGAACCTGAGTCTGGCCCGCAAGGGCGACCCGGAGGCGATCGCCTGGTACCTGAGCGAAACCCTCAGCAGCCTCGATGTGGGCGTGTGGGTCAGCATTAAGGCGATTCCCGGCACGGCCCACCTGCACCGCATGGCGATCGCCCTTGACAGCAGCGATTCGACTGAGGCCGATAGCGCTGGCGACACCACCATTTCGCGCCTGTGGATTCTCTGTGAGGCGACCTACAGCCCCGACCCGTCGTTGATTGCCCGACCCACGGCAGAGCGGCTGCGACAGCTACAGCTCACCCAGTTCAAAGATGCCGTGCTGCTGCTGCAGGTGCGGGGCGAAACCAAGCCCGACTGGAGCCTGCGCATCGACCTCACCCCGCCTGAGGAAATGCTGCGGGAGTGGGGCCGCTGGGGCGAGACCGACGCGATCGCGCGCCTGCTCTCGGCGGCGGTGGCCAGCTGGCACCTGGGCGTGACCGCCGAACTCACCAACGGCACCTTGCACCTGATCTGCTCACCCCAGAGCGGCGACCACGACACCCAGCAGGCCGAGGGGCTGGCGGCCCAAGATGCCGTTATAGATGCTCTGGCTACGCCCCTGGCGGAGCTGGCTCCCCAGGGCATTCACCGAGCGGTGATCTATGGTCAGGCGGGGGCTGAGGCTACCCCGGCCTGGGTGCACTACCTCGATTTGCCCGCCGCTGAGCACAGTGCTCTGGCCGACACCCCCGAGTACCTGGGCCAGACGGGCGACCTGCCCGCGATCGCCTTTTTGCTCACCCGCCTGCTCAACCCCAGCCTTGACGATCGCTTGGCCACCGGGGGCTATCGGGTTCAGCTCCTGCGGCGCGACGGTCTGCTGCATGTGATGGTCGATGGCCCGGTGGCCCCCCGCCGCCGCCTAGTGGCGACGCCGATTACCGACTATCTGAGTGACCTCAGCCCCATGGGGCTGGAGGGCGTGCGCATTTACGGCAGGCGATCGGGCCAGTCGCAGCCTGCCTGGAGTGCAGGCCGAGACTTTTTAACCCGCCGTCGCCTGGTGCCCGAGGCCACCCCCGAGTTCACCGCTTCTGACACCTACGTCAACGAGCTGCTGGTGCGCCCCGATGGGCCTGTCACCGCCGCTGAAGTCGAGGCCGAGTTGGCTGAGGCAGACCTGGCCCCAGGCCGGTGGGTGCAAGACCTGCTGAGCCAGGGACGCCAGCTGCTGCTGCGATCGCAGCTCTTGGCCAGCGCCACCCCTGAACCCTCCGGCGACAGCAACAGTTTGACTAGCGTCGGCCAGACCGACGGGCTCAAGATCGCCGTGGTGTGGGCGGCGGTGGGGGTGCTGGTGGCGCTTCAAATCGACTGGCTGCTGGGCCAGGTGATTAGCCCTCCGGCCCAGCAGGCCAGGGCTGAAGAGACCGCCCCTGAGGCTCCAGCCGCTGACTTAACGTCTGATCCGTTTGCCGACGACCTGGCTCAGCTCGACTGGCCCACCGCCCCAGCCGAAGACGGCTGGGCGGGCAGTGATTTTACGGGTGACGACGGGCCAGAGTTAACTACCAGTCCTAGTCAGCCCATCGTGGCGATCGATGATTTAGTCGATCGAGCCACCTTCCCCACCTTTAACAGCCAGCAAATGAACGAAAAGCTGGCCCTCTACTACCAGCGCCTAGAGCAGTCTGGGCCGCCAGATGTGATTATTGTCGGCAGCTCTCGGGCTCTGCGGGGGGTAGACCCGGCGGCGCTGCGTCAGGAACTGGCCAGCATCGGCTACGACAACATCAGCGTGTTTAACTTTGGCATCAACGGGGCCACCGCTCAGGTGGTCGATCTGGTGATTCGCCAAGTTTTAGAGCCCGACCAGCTGCCCAAGCTGATTATCTGGGCCGACGGAGCGCGGGCCTTTAACAGCGGTCGGGTCGATGCCACCTACAATGCCATTGCTGCATCCGCTGGCTACCGGGAGGTGGCCAATCGGCGATCGCAGGAGGCCGAAGCCGTTGCCGCCGTTGCCGCTCCTGATGCCGTGCCCAGTGCGGGTAGCGAGGGCAATATTAGCTCACTGCCCAGCAGCTACGCCGCTATGGATGAGTGGCTGAGTGGTCAGCTAGCCAGCATGTCAGCCGTCTACCCCAATCGCGATCGGCTCAAGGGTTGGTTTCAGCAGCGGCTGGTGGCCGCCACCCCCAGTCCCGCCAGCTCTAGTCAGGAGGGGCTCGATGCCGCCATGCCCGAGGGCAGCAGCATCGACTTTGACGGCTTTTTGGCCCTCTCAGTGCGGTTTAACCCCGCCACCTACTACCAGGACTTTGCCCGCGTGTCGGGCCGTTACGACGGCGATTACGACAGCTTTCGCCTGGAGGGGCAGCAGTCCGAAGCCTTTGCCAATTTGCTCAGCTTTACCCAGGCCCAGGGCATTCCGGTGGTGTTCATCAACACCCCCCTCACCGACGAATACCTCGACGACTACCGCCGCGAGGCCGAATCTGAGTTTCTGCGGCATATGCTCACCCTCTCCACCACCGAGGGCGGTTTTCTGTTCCGCGACTTTGCCCAGCTCTGGCCCGATCGCTACGACTACTTCTCCGACCCCAGCCACCTGAACCGCTACGGTGCCTACCAGGTGTCTAGCGAACTGGGGCAAGATCCGCTGATTTCCTGGCCCCGATCCGCTGCGCCACCCCAGCCCCCAGCCACCCCATGACCCTGCCATCTCTGGTCTACGCCCTCTTTTTATTCAGCGTCGTCGGCATCTTTTGGACGGTAGAGTCCCTTCAGGTGCGTCTGTGGCTGCTGCTGGTGGCTAGCCTGATCTTCTACGCCTCGCTGCAGGTGCAGTACCTGCTGCTGATGGTGGCGCTGCTAATCGTGACGTTTTTGGTCGGCAATGCGATCGCGGCTCCGCTTGACTGGCGCATTCCCAACCCGCGCTGGCAGCTGGCCGAACGGGGCTGGAACCAGCGCCGCACCCGCCTGCTGTGGCTGGGCATTGGCCTCAACGTCGCCCTGCTGGTGAGCTTTAAGTACGCCGAGGGGCTGCTGCGCTGGCTGGGGGTAGAGGTGGGTGCCGCCCCTGACAACACCCTGACCCGCGTCATTATGCCCCTGGGGCTGAGCTTCTTTGTCTTTGAATGCATTGCCTACCTGGTGGACGTGTATCGCGGCTCTCCGGCGGCGCTCAATTTTTCTGACTTTGCCGCCTACAAGCTGTACTTCCCCAAGCTTATTTCTGGCCCCATCACTCGCTTTCACCCCTTTATTGACCAGGTTGAGCAGCAAAAGCCCCCCGACCTCAATACCGCCGTCGAGGGGCTATGGCTGATTGCCTACGGGGCGATTAAAAAGCTGCTGATTGCCGACCACATCGCCATTTTGGTCAACCTCAGCTTTGACAACCTGGAGCGGGCGGGCAGCGCCGACATCTGGCTGGCCACCTTTGCCTACGGCCTGCAGCTCTACATCGACTTCAGCGCCTACGTCAATATCGCTCGGGGCAGCGCCCTGCTGATGGGCATTCAACTGCCAAAAAACTTCGATGCCCCCTACTTCACCACCAGCCTGGCGGATTTTTGGCGGCGCTGGCACATGACCCTCGGCGACTGGCTGCGCAACTACCTGTACTTCCCGCTCGGGGGGTCGCGGCGGGGGCTGGCCCGCACCTGCCTCAACCTGCTCCTGGTGATGGTGATTGCCGGTATCTGGCACGGCAACAACTGGGGCTTTTTAATCTGGGGTGCCATTCAAGGGGCGGGGCTGGTGGTGCATCGGCTCACCCAGGCCTGGAGCAAAGCCGTGCCAAGGCTGAAGGCCTTTTGGGCCACGCTGCCGGGCACTGGGGTGGGCTGGCTGCTCACCCAGGGGCTGGTGTTCGTTAGCTGGCTGTTTTTTCGGCTGCCCGAGCCCGATCGCTACAGTTTGGCCCTGCAGCGAGCCTGGGGCACCCCTTCCGATGCCCAGTTTAGCCAGCTGGTCTATCTAGAATCGCTGGGTTTTACCTTCAGCCAGCTGCTGCTGCTGCTGTGGGGCGTCGTGGGGCTGATGGGGCTGTCGTACCTGATGCGGCGCGGCTTTAAGCTAGAGCTGAGCTGGCCGGTGAAGCTGCTGCTGGTGCCCCTGTTTAGCGTGCTGGCCTGGCTGCTGGCCCCGGCGGAGACGCTGCCGTATATTTATTTTGATTTCTAGGTCGGTGGTGTTGGCACTGTCGGTGAGTAGGTGGGGATAGCGCCCTCTGCGGCTCGGTGGGGGTTTGAGCACAAGCGACCTCGGCGGTTGTCAGTTGATATCCATGAACCTCACACAACCTTTACCCAAAAAACCGGCATTTTCCCAATTTTTAGCAGGATTTTGCCGCTCCATCCCTGAAAATTAGTGGAATGCATAAGCAGGCCATCCCAACCGCCGATCTTAGATTTAGTAAGGAGTGATGATGAATCTGAAACTTGCCCTGTTATCGGTTGTGGCAGTGGGCGCGATCGCACCCATGGCGGCCCAGGCCCAAAACGTTCCCCCCTACTATGTGGGGGTCGGTCTGCGAGGCGGGTTTAACGACAACACCTCGTTTGTAGTTGACTCTAAAGCCCAGCTGCTAGAACTAGGAGATAGAACCACCCTCTCGGTGCGTCCCTCCCTGGTATTCGACAACAGTACCGAAGTGCGGCTGCCCATTTCCGTAGACTATGCCCTCGACCAGGGGCTTTACCCCTACGCCGGGGCGGGGGTGGCCTACAATGCTGGCGGTCGCTCTGCCGTAGACCCCATGATTACCGCCGGGCTCGACTGGGGCGTCGCCCGTAACGTGGTGCTCGACCTCAACGGCAGCATTCTGTTTAAGCCCGGCAACACCGACACAGAGCTTACGGCTACGGTTAACTACGCCTTTTAAAGCACCGTTGGCCTTGTTGCCCTGGGGGGGGAGACATTCCTCTCAGCCCTGAGCCGCCGCGTCCACCAACCGTGCCCAGGCGCTGATCAAACGCTGTGGAGACTCAGGTGGTTTGAATCGCAGCGGTTTATTTGATCCGGATTGAGGCGCGAGCCGATCGAAAGCCTTTGAGTAATCAATAGGCACGCTGGATGACGATCGCAATTGGCCGTAGAACCCTGCTCAGGCAAACCGCCCTGGTGATGATGACCGCCGTTCTCACGATGGGAACTGGGTCAATCTATGCCGGAGTGGCTCAGGTGAGAGGGCGCTGGCTGGAAGTCAATCGTGTCTCTGGGCAGGTTAGCTATCAACGCCAGGGCAGTCAGCCCGCCCGGGTGGGCAATCGCCTAGACGCTCCCGGCCAAGGGATCACGACAGGTGCCAATTCCAGTGCTGGGTTAGCGGTTGACAACAACATTGGCACCATTGCCGTCGCGGCCAATAGCCAGCTGGTGGTAAGACAAATCAGTTCCCTGGCTAACGGTGCCCAGGTTACCCTTCTCGACCTGCCTCGGGGGCAGGCTCGACTTCAGGTGCGTCGGTTTACTAATCCCGATTCTCGGCTAGAACTCCGCACTCCTAGCGGCCTGGCGGCGGTGCGGGGAACCGAGTTTGGGGTCAGCGTTACGGATACTGGGCAGACCGCTATTGGCACCCTGGAAGGGGTCGTAGAAGCTAGCGCCCAAGGGCAGTCGGTGCAGCTAGGCGCTGGATTGGTTTCGGTTATTAGGCCTGGGAAAGCTCCGACCGCCCCTCAACTCCTAGATCGGGATCTGGCCCTAGATCTCACTGCCCACTATCGGCGGGGGCGAGTCGTGTATCTTCAGGGGCAAATCAATCCCACCAATCGTCTCTTGCTCGACGGTACCGATATTGTCGTGACGCCGTCAGGCCGGTTTAGTACGACGGTCGTGCTGCCTAGCACCAACCGAGGGGTAACCTTAACCGTAGCCAACGCCCTGGGAGAAAGTCGTGACTATCGCATTCGAGGCTGGCGGCTAGAGGATGTAGACCGGGGCTAGGGCAGCGTTGCCGACCCGACTAAACAGACAATGCGGCTCTACTTTAGGACCATTACCCGCCTTGAAAAATCGCTGGTGGCGTCAGGCCAGGGCTAACTATCCGATGCTTACCGGGCTTGTCTCGACCGCGCTAGGGCTGACCATGCTGGCCCTGGGGGCGTGGGAACCCGTCGATCGCTCGGCCCACAATACCCTGTTTCAAATGCAAACCCGATGGCACCCCCTGGCCTGGGACGATCGAATTGCCATTGTGGCGATTGACGAGGCCAGTTTAGCCGAGTATGGCCGGTTTCCCTGGCGGCGCGATCGCTATGCTGACTTCCTGGCCAAGCTGCTGCCGGTGCAGCCGGCTGCGATTGGGTTTGACTTCATTCTGACTGAGGCGACAGCGGATGATGCCGCCTTTGCCGACCACATTGGGCTCAGCGGCAATGTGGTCCTTGCGGTTGGCGACGACGGGGCCGGGAATGCCCTGGGCATCAGCCCCACAATTACGGCCCCAGCCGCCGGGGCTTTTTTGCTGGGCCATGTCAAAACGACCCCCGATGCCGACGGCATTAGTCGTCAAGTCCGGCTTTATGAAGGCCAATTCCCCAGCCTGGGCGTGGCGCTGCTCAGCATGTACCACACTAGCCTGGGCAATACCCTGGGCGTGGCGGCCCCCCAGCTGTCGCCCATGGCCGCTACCGTGCTGGCCAATCCCCAGGCGTTTAATCAACCCCTGTGGCTCAACTGGCCAGGCTCTAGCCCCAACCCTAGTGCAGCCGCTACCGGCTTGACCGTGCTTTCGTTTCGAGATGTGATGGAAGGCCGAGTAGACCTCAGCCAGCTGCAAAATAAGATCGTGCTGGTGGGGGTCACCGCAGCGGGCATCGATCCCCTGCGCACGCCTCTCCAGGCCCGGATTCCGACGGCGGGGGTTTATTATCATGCGGTTGTGCTCGACAACCTGCTGGGCGATCGCTTCCTGCGCCGCTGGCCAGCCTGGGCTATAGTTGGCCTCGTTATCGGGTTTAGCATCAGCACTAGCCTGGTTCTGAGTCGATTGGGGCCGAAAGTGCGGCTGGGGCTGCTGCTCAGCCTGGTGCCCCTTGGGCTAGGAATGGCCTACCTGGGCCTGCTCCATCAAGTCTGGATACCGATCGCAGCCCCTATGGGCACCGGCCTGATCAGCGCTCTCGGGCTACAGTTTGCAGAGCAGCGAGAGCGCAAATCACTGATGGATTTACTGGCTCTCAATACCTCTCGGGCCATGGCTGACCTGATGTGGCTGAACAAGGCTGAATTGCTAGAGGAAGGACAGATTCAGCCCCGAGAACTAACCGCAACCGTACTGTTTACCGATATTCGAAACTTCACCCAGATCTCTGAGAGTCTGCCGTCAGCTGTTTTGCTGCCCTGGCTCAACCGCTATTTTGAGGTCATGACCGACTGCATCATGGCCGCCGGGGGAGTGGTCGATAAGTACATTGGCGATGCCATTATGGCGGTGTTTGGAGCGCCGCTACCCCACACCCAACCCGAGGAGATTCAGCAGGATGCGATCGCCGCCGTCCGAGCGGCCCTGGCAATGCACCAGCGGTTGCAACACCTGAATCAGGAGTTTGCTGAGGCGGGCTTACCGAACATTCGGTTTGGCGTGGGTATCCAC